>NCBE01000026.1 GCA_002255565.1 Actinobacteria bacterium 21-73-9 | reverse complement strand
GCTGACCGCGATCAACGTCGGCTTCACGGGGAGCACGTCGGGCCTCATCCTGCCCTTCATCAGCTGGAACGAGAGCTACTACAACGTGCCCTTCTACTACGTCGCCCTGGGCCTGGTGATCTTCGCCACGCTCCTGTCGGCCCTGGTGCGCCGCTCGCGCTTCGGCCTGCAGATGCTGGCCATCCGCGACGACGAGGACCGGGCCCTCGGCCTGGGCGTGCGCACCACGGCCGTGAAGCTCATCGGCTTCGCCCTCGCGCAGTTCACGATCGGGATGGCCGGGGCGCTCTACGCGATGTTCGTGGGCCAGATCTTCCCCCAGTTCGTCTTCGACCCCCTCTTCGACGTGTCGATCGCCCTGATGGCCTTCCTCGGGGGACTCGGCACCCTGGCCGGCCCGCTGCTGGGCGCTCTAATCCTCGAGTCGTTCCAGCAGTGGCTGACCCTCTCGTTCTCGAACAGCTCGCTCTACCTCATCCTCTTCGGGGCGCTCTTCCTCCTCGTCATCCTCTTCATGCCCCAGGGGATCGTGGTCTTCGTCCGCGACCGCGTGACGCGGCGCTCCGCGCGCGAGAAGGCGGCCGTCGCGGCGGCCGAGACGACCCTCGTCGGGAGCCAGGCCTGATGGCGATCCTCTCGGTCAGCGGAGTGAGTCGCGCGTTCGGCGGGGTCCACGCTCTCGAGGGGTGCTCCCTGGAGGTCGCCGAGGGGTCCATCGCCGGGCTCATCGGCCCCAACGGCTCGGGCAAGACGACGCTGTTCAACGTCGTGACGGGCTACGTCAGGGCCGACCAGGGCACGGTGCGCTTCCGCGACGAGGACGTGACCGGGCTCAAGCCCAACCAGGTCTTCGCCCGGGGGATCGGCCGGACCTTCCAGCTGACGCGGATCTTCGAGCGCCTCAGCGTGCTCGAGAACATGCTGGTGGCGACCCAGCGCCGCGAGGGGTGGCTGCGCGGGCTCACCCGGTCCAAGTCCTCGGCCGAGGAGGTGGCGACCGCCCTCGAGCTGCTCGAGTTCGTCGGCATCGCCGGCCTGGCCGACCTGCAGGCCGGCGCCCTCTCCTACGGCCAGCGCAAGCTGCTCGAGCTGGCCTACGTCCTCGTCGCCGACCCCCAGGTGATCCTCCTGGACGAGCCGGCGGGGGGCGTGAACCTCACCCTCATCAACCGCATCGCCGAGAAGATCCGCGCCCTCAACGCCCAGGGCAAGACGTTCCTCATCGTGGAGCACAACATGGAGTTCGTGATGAGCCTGTGTGACCGGGTCACGGTGATGCACCAGGGCTGCAACCTCGTCTCGGGGACCCCGCAGGAGGTCCGCCGCGACCCCCGGGTCCTCGACGCCTACCTGGGCGGCGGCGACGAGCTCGAGGAGGTGACCGGTGGCTGAGCCGGTCCTGTCCTTCGACGGCGTGGTCGCCGGTTACGGCGGGGGCGACGTGCTCAAGGGCGTCAGCTTCGACGTGCCCGCCGGGGGCGTCACCTGCATCGTCGGCCCGAACGGCTCGGGCAAGTCGACGCTGCTCAAGGCCGTGAGCGGCCTGGTGCGGCCCCGGCTCGGCTCAATCGTCTTCCAGGGCGAGAATCTCGTCGGCCGCAGCCCCCGCCGGATCCTGGAGCGCGGGATCGTCCAGGTCCCCCAGAACCACAGCCTCTTTCGCGAGATGACCGTGCGCCAGAACGTCGAGCTCGGGGCGTACCTCGTACGCGACAAGCGGGTGATCGCCGAGCGCTACGAGCGGGTGGCCGAGGCCTTCCCCATCGTCTCCGAGCGCGCCGGCGACAAGGCCGGGGCCCTCTCGGGCGGTCAGCAGCGCCTCGTCGAGTTCGCCCGATGCCTCATGCTCGACCCCACGCTCGTGGTGCTCGACGAGCCCTCGATGGGCCTCGACCCCAAGACGCTGCGCCAGATGTTCCAGACCGTCCGGCGGATGAACGAGGCCGGCCGCACTATCTTGCTGGTGGAGCAGAACGCCCGACAGGCCCTGCGCCTCGCCGACCAGGGTGTGGTGATGGAGAACGGCCGGGTGCGACTGGATCGGCTGCGGGCGGATGGGCGCGGCCATGGCGACGCGGCTCCTCGCCGCGGGCCGTGAGGTGACGGTCACGAACCGCACTCGATCGAAGGCCGAGGCCCTGGTCGAGCGCGGGGCCACGGTCGCCGATCGGCCGCGGGACCTCGCGGGGCACGACGTGGTCTTCGTCATGGTGTCGGCCAACGACGACCTGCTCGAGGTGACGACCGGGCCCGAGGGCGTGCTGGCCGACCCCGAGCGTGCACCGCGGGTGGTCGTGGACAGCTCGACCGTGTCGACCGAGACCTCGGCCGCGGTCCGGGCGGCGTGCGCGGCGCGCGGGGTCGCGTTCCTCGCCGCCCCGGTGAGCGGGAACCCCAAGGTGGTGGCCAGCGGCAACCTCACCCTGGCGGTGTCGGGAGAGCGGGCGGCCTTCGACGAGGTCGAGGCGATGCTGCGCGACGTCGGGCGTGCCGTCACCTACGTCGGCGAGGGCGAGGCCGCGCGGCTCGTCAAGATCTGCCACAACGTGGTGCTCGGGGTCGTCACCCAGGCGCTCGCCGAGGTCACGGTCCTCGCCGAGCGCGGCGGGGTGAAGCGCAGTGCGCTGCTCTCCTTCCTCAACGACTCGGTGCTCGGCTCGACCTTCTCGCGCTACAAGACGCCCGCCTTCGTGAACCTCGACTTCACGCCGACCTTCACGCCGGTCCTCTTGCGCAAGGACTTCGACCTCGGGCTCGCGGCCGCGCGCGAGCACCACGTGCCGATGCCGCTCGCCGCGGTCTGCGCCGAGATCGTCCAGGCGGCGGTCGGGGCCGGCCACACGAGCGAGGACTTCGCCGTGCTGCTCGCCGAGGAGGCGCGCGCCGCCGGCTTGACGATGGTGCCCGAGGGCATCGAGGTCGACGACGGTCTGGGGGGGCGCTGATGGACGGGTTCGGTCCGGTCATCGCCACGCCGGGATTCCACGGGGTCGACTTCGAGACCCGGGTGGACTTCGACCGGCTGCGGGCCTACCGGCTCGCCCGCGCCCGCGAGTCCCTCGAGCGCAGCGACCTCGGGGCGCTCTTGCTGTTCGACTTCTACAACATCCGCTACGTGTCCCAGACCTGGGTGGGCGGCGCGCTGGGCGACAAGATGACGCGCTACTGCCTGCTCACCCGGGGGGGCGAGCCGATCCTCTGGGACTTCGGCTCGGCCGCGCGCCACCACCAACTGTTCGCCCCGTGGCTGGCTAAGGAGAACTGCCGCGCCGGCATGCTCGGGATGCGCGGGGCGATCGCCCCCTCTGCGGGCCTCTTCGAGTCGGCGGTGCGAGAGATCGTGGGTCTCCTGGGCGACGCCGGGGTCCTCGATCAGCCGATCGGCCTCGACATCGTCGAGCTGCCCTTCTTGTTCGAGCTGGAGCGCGCCGGCGTCCAGGTCCGCGACGCCCAGCAGATCATGCTCGACGCGCGCCAGATCAAGAGCCCTGACGAGCTCACCCTTCTGGCCCAGTCGGCGGCCATGGTCGACGGGGTGTACCAGGACGTCTTCGACGCCCTGAAGCCCGGGGTCCGCGAGAACGAGATGGTGGCGCTCGTCAACCGCCGCCTCTACGAGATGGGCTCGGACCAGGTGGAGGCGGTGAACGCCGTGTCGGGGGAGCGGTGCAACCCCCACCCCCACAACTTCACCGACCGGCTCATTCGCCCTGGTGACCAGGCCTTCTTCGACATCATCCACTCGTTCAACGGCTACCGGACCTGCTACTACCGCACCTTGTCGGTCGGGAGCTCGACGGGCCCCCAGCGCGACGCCTACGCGAGGGCGCGCGAGTGGATGGACGCCGCCATCGACCTCGTCAAGCCCGGGGTGACGACCGACGTCATCGCCCGGGCCTGGCCCGAGGCGACGTCGTTCGGCTTCGCCGACGAGATGGCCGCCTTCGGGCTGCAGTTCGGACACGGGCTCGGGCTCGGGCTGCACGAGCGGCCCATCATCAGCCGGCTCAACAGCCTCACCGAGCCGGTAGAACTGCAGGTCGGAATGGTGTTCGCCCTCGAGACCTACTGCCCGGCCAGCGACGGGGTGTCGGCGGCCCGGATCGAAGAAGAGGTCGTGGTCACCCCCGACGGCCCGGCGGTCCTGACCCACTTCCCGGCTCAAGAGCTGATGATCGCGAACAAGTACTAGGAGGGAACATGACGACCACCGAGGCCTCCCCCGTCCACGACGTGGACTTCAAACTCGAGCTCTACCGCAGCCAGGTCGCCCTGCGCCGGTTCGAGACCCGCGCGTACGACCTCTTCTTGGAGAACTACGTCAAGGGGACCAGCCACCTCTCGATCGGCCAGGAGGCGATCGCCGCGGGGGTCGCCGCGGCCATGCGGCCCGACGACTGGACGTTCGCGACCTACCGCGGTCACGCCCACACGCTCGCGCGCGGGGTGGCCATGACCCCCGTCTTCGCCGAGCTGATGGGTCGGGCGAACGGCCTCATGGCCGGCAAGGGCGGCTCGATGCACCTCACCAGCGTGGAGCACGGGGTGATGGGCAGCTACGCGATCATCGGCGCCCACCTGCCCATCGCCTGCGGCGCGGCCTGGAGCGCCCAGTACCGCGGGACGGACCAGGTGGCGGTGGTCTTCTTCGGCGACGGGACCGTCAATATCGGGGCCTTCCACGAGGCACTCAACTTCGCGGCCATCTGGAAGCTCCCGGTCGTGTTCATCTGCGAGAACAACCTGTACATGGAGTACACGCGGACCTCGGAGGTGACCGCGGTGGCCCGCCCGGCGGCCGACCGCGCCGCCGCCTACGGCCTCGAGCCCATCCTGGTCGACGGCAACGACGCCGACGCCGTCTACGAGGTGGCGCGCACCGCCGTTGAACGCGCCCGCGCGGGCATGGGGCCGAGCCTGATCGAGGCCGAGACCTACCGTCACGGCGGCCACTCCCGGGCCGACCCCGGCAAGTACCGGCCCGACGAGGAGGTCGCGCTCTGGAAGTCCGCCGAGCGCGACCCGGTCTCGCGTTACCGGACCCGACTCGTCGAGCTCGGGGTCGACGAATCCACCCTCGCGCGCATCGAGGCCGACGTCGACGCCGAGGTCGAGGCGGCCACCGAGGCGGCCAAGGCGGGCGCCGCGCCCGGAGAGGACCTGCTGATGAAGGACGTCTGGGCCAACGGAGGTGCCGAATGGCGGAACTGACCTACAGAGAGGCGATCGCCCGCGGCATCGCCCAGGAGATGCGCCGGGACGAGTCCGTGCTCTTCCTCGGCGAGGACGTCGGGGCGGCCGGCGGGGTGTTCAAGGGCACCGTCGGGCTGTTCGAGGAGTTCGGGCCGGTCCGGGTGCGTGACACGCCCATCAGCGAGCAGGCCATCCTCGGGGCGGCCATGGGGGCGGCGATGACCGGCCTGCGGCCGATCGCCGAGATCATGTTCGCGGACTTCTTCGCCGTGTGCTGGGACATCGTCGCCAACGAGATCGCCAAGTCCCGCTACATGACCAACGGGCAGATGAGCTTCCCGCTGGTCATCCGCTCGGGCAACGGCGGCGGGCTGCGCTTCGGGGCCCAGCACTCCCAGAGCGTCGAGAACTGGGCGATGATGATCCCCGGGCTGAAGGTGGTCGTGCCCTCGAACCCGCGCGACGTCGTCGGGTTGATGGCGGCCGCGGTGCGCGACGACGACCCGGTCATCTTCCTCGAGTCCAAGGCCCTCTACCCAACCAAGGGCGAGGTCCCCGAGGGGGAGATCGTCGACGCACTCGGCACCGCGACGGTGCTGCGCCACGGCGCGGACGCCACCATCGCCACGCTCGGGCTGATGGTGCCCCGCGCGCTCGCGGCGGCCGAGGAGCTCGCGGCGGGCGGCATCGACTGCACCGTCGTCGACGTGCGGTCCCTGATCCCCCTCGACACCCAGACGATCCTGCGCGAGACCTCGGCCACCGGCCGGCTCTTTACCGTCGAGGAGAACCCCCGGGTCCTCGGGTGGGGGGCGGAAGTGGCCTCGATCGTGGCCGAGGAGGCGTTCTTCGACCTCGACGGGCCGGTGGTGCGCATCACCACCCCGCACATTCCGCTGCCGGCGGCCGACACGCTCGAGGACATGGCCCTGCCGTCGGTCGAGCGGATCGTCACCACCATCCACAAGGCGATGAACTCCTAGGGCGGTCCCTTACCACGCTCTTAGGGAGCCTCCCTAGAGTGTCTGCGCCATGGACGCGCTCATCACGGGACTCCTCGGCCGAGCCTACGGGGTCATGCCCGCCTGGACCCGGCCGATCCTGCGCTGGGCGCGCGTCGACTTTCGTCCCCCGCGCGCGCCCTCGGGCGGGCGGGTCGCCCTGGCGACCGTCGTGGCAATCGTCGCCTCGCTCGTCGCCGACGCCCTGCTGGTGCGCCTGGGCACGACGCTCTACCCCTCGACGCGGGGGTACGTGCACTTCGCGTTCTTCGACTACGCCCGGCTGACCGTCATCGGGGTCGTCATCGCCGGGGTCGGCTGGTCCCTCGTGGCCCGGCTCACCTCCAGCCCGGAGTGGCTGTTCGCACGCCTGGCGGTCGCGGTGTCGGCGGTCCTGCTCCTGCCCGACGCGTACATCCTCTCCGTCGGCTCGCCGCTGCCGGCCGTCTTCGTGCTCGTCTGGATGCACTTCGCGATCGCGCTGGTCACCTACGCCAGCCTCACCGTGCTCGCGCCCGTCGCCCGCGGCCGGCACGCCCGCTGAGCTCGCCGGTCAGTCGAGAACGAGCGCCTCGCCCCCGTTCGGCGTGGGGCTCGACGGACGGTAGGAGCCGCGCAGCCAGGAGGTGACCGCCGCGACCGCGCAGATCGCGGCGGCGAAGTCGAGCGCCGGGTGGAGGCCGGTCACGAAGGCCCGCTGGATGATGTCGGGGAAGAATCGGCGTCCGACGATCGCGGTGCGCGCCCCGGCCGGCAACGAGGCGAGCACCCGGGGGCCGAGGAGCTTGGCCATGGGGTTGTAGCCGAGGAAGGAGGCGAACAGCGTCGTCACGGGGGGCAGCCCGGCGACGTGGGTCGCGACCCCGACGGGGACGCCCCGCGCCACGAGGCCCGCGCGCAGGGCGGGCGGCAGGGTCCGCGAGAGACCGATGATCATGAGGGTGAAGAAGATGCCGATCGACAGGACCTGGCCCGAGTTCTGGAAGGTCGAGTTCATCCCGGAGCCGACGCCGCGGTGCTCGGGCGGCAGCGCGTTCATCACGCTGGCCCGGTTGGGGGCCGAGAAGGCCCCCATGGACAAGCCGTTCAACAAGAGCAGCGCGCCGAAGGCGAGGTAGGGGAAGTCGGCCGGCAGCGTCTCGAGCGCGAGGAACGAGATCGTCGAGCCGATCATCCCGCCGACGGTGAAGTTGCGCGAGCCGTAGCGGTCCGAGAGGTAGCCGCACAGGGGGCCGGCGAGCAGGAACCCGGCCGTGAGGGGCAAGAGGGCGATGCCGGCCCACAGGGGGGTCGAGGCGAAGCTGTAGCCGTGCAGGGGCAGCCAGATCCCCTGGAGCCAGATGACCATGGTGAACATCAGCCCGCCCCGGCCCGTCGCGGCGAGCAGCGTGGAGACCGACCCGGCGCTGAAGGCCCGGATCCGAAAGAGGGCCAGGCGGAACATCGGGTCCGGCGAGCGCCGCTCGAGCCGCGCGAAGGCCACGAGGGAGGCGACCCCGAGCGCCAGTGACCCGTCGACGAAGGGGCTCGTCCAGCCCATCTCGTGGCCGCCGTAGGGCTGGATGCCGTAGGTGATCCCGACCATGAGCGCGACGAGCCCGAGGGCGAAGGTGAGGTTGCCGGCCCAGTCGACGTGGTGGTCCTTTCGCACGGGGATCTCGCGCAACTGGCGGTAGGCCCAGAGGGAGCCGAAGATCCCGATGGGCACCGAGATGATGAAGATCAGTCGCCACTGGATCGGTCCGAGCAGGCCCCCGAGCACCAGGCCGATGAAGCTGCCCGCGATGCCGGCGATCTGGTTGATGCCGAGGGCCATCCCGCGCTGGTGCTCGGGGAAGGCGTCGGTCAGGATCGCCGCCGAGTTCGCGATGAGGAAGGACGCGCCGACGCCCTGGAAGAGCCGCATCACGACCAGCCAGATGGCCGCGGCCGTGCCGGAGAACCAGGTGATCGAGAGCAGGAGGGAGAAGAAGGTGTAGACGACGAAGCCGAGGTTGTACATCTTGACGCGCCCGAGCATGTCGCCCAGCCGGCCGAGGCTCACGACGAGCACCGAGGTGACGATCATGAAGCCCAGGATCATCCAGAGCAGGAAGAACGTGTTGCCCGGGGCCAGGGGGTCGATGTGGATCCCGTCGAACACGTCGGGCAGCGCGATGAGCACGATCGAGGTGTCGATCGTGGCCATGAGGACCCCGAGCGTCGTGTTCGACAGGACCAGCCACTTGTAGCGGTCCGACCGGGGCCGGACCTGGGGGTCGCGACGGGCCGCCGCGACGCTCACCGGACGAGCTCGCCGCGCAGCTCGTCGGGGACGCTGTCCAGGGCCCGCACGATCGCGGCGGCCAGCGCGCGGGCGCTCTCGGCGTCGAGTTCGAGGGCGACGCGGGCGCTGGGGCCCTTGGCGGGGTTGAGGAGGTCGATCATCAGGGCGTGCCCGGCCGGGAAGTGCACGGGGTGGTCGAAGTAGACCGTCGCGTCGGTGAGCCGCGTCCAGCCCTCAGCGGTCTTGCCGCTCGCGCGCAGGGCGAGTCGCTCGGTCTGGTAGGTGCACATCAGCCGACCGTCCGCGCGAGGAAGGCGAAGACCTCGCCCCAGGCCTCCGTGGCCACCTCCGGCCGGTACGACGGCCGGTCCACGGCGAAGAACGCGTGGGCCGCGCCGTCGTAGGTCTTGAAGGTGAACTCCTTGCCGGCGGCGGTGAGCGCCGTGGCCAGGGCGTCGTTCTGCTCGGGGGAGGGATACGTGTCCTCGGCGCCGAAGAGCCCGAGCAGGGGGGCGCTCAGGCCGCCGGCCTCGCCGATGACGGCCTTGACCTTGAGGGGGGACTCCGAGGGCGGGTCGACGGCCACGAAGGCGCCGTAGCAGTCGATGACGCCGTCGAGCGGGAGCCGGCAGCCCGCGAGGAAGGACTGGCGTCCACCGGAGCAGTAGCCGATCGAGGCGACCTTGCCGTTCGAGGTCGGCAGGGCCCTGAGGTGCGCCATCGCGCCGGCGACGTCGCCCACGAGTTGCTCGTCGGGGACCCCGCCCAGGTTGCGCGCGGTGGCCGCCGCGTCGTCGGGGGCGGCCCCGGGGGCCACGCGGTGGTAGAGGTTCGGCATCAAGGCCTGGTAGCCGTTCGCCGCGAACTTGCGGACGATCTCCTTGGTGGCCTCGTCGTAACCGGGCATGTGGTGGATCACGACGATCGACCCGGCGCGCTCGACGTCGGTCGGCACGGCCCGGTAGGCCTCGATCTCGTCGCCGTGGTGACCCACGAGGGTGATGGTCTCGGCCGTCAGGTTATGGGTCACGCGTTGTCCTTTCCCACGTCGTCCCGCACGGAGCCGGGACCGGGCGCCATTAGTTACGCTTTGTAACTATCGTGGTACTTTAGCACCATGACGCAAGGGACCGGGTCCGACGCGGCTCCGACGACGCTCGAGCGCGAGTGGGGACGGCTGCGCCGCGGGCAGCTCCTGAGCCCGCTGCGCCAGCACCTCGACGCGTCCGAGGGGCCGCTCCAGCTCGAGATCCTGCGTGAGGTCGCCGACGCCGGGGGGATTCGCGCCTCCGAGCTCGCCGACCGCCTCCACGTCACCAAGGCGTCGATCAGCCGCTACGTCGCTCAGATGGTCGCCTCGGGACTCCTCGCGACGCGGCCCGACCCGCGTGACGGGCGCGCCGCGCTGCTCTCGGCGACGGCGGGGGGTCGTCGGGCCCTCGCCCGGCGCGAGGCACGACGGTCCCGGGCCCTCGCGCGACTGTGCGAGGAGTGGAGCGCGCACGACGTCGAGGCGCTCACCCGGCTGCTGCGCCGGCTCAACGACGGCATCGACGCGTCCTTGCGGGCTGAGCGCCGCCCGGTCCCCTAGGTGTCGACCTCGACGAGCGGCCGCCGGAGGCTCGACCCCGTCCAGTCGGCGATGACGGCTGACACCAGCATCAGCAGGCCCGCGGCCGTCAGGGCCAGGTCCAGGCCGTGGGCGAAGGCGCCGTAGGCGGCGCGCACGACCTCGGCGATCAGCTTCTTCACCGCCCCCGAGGAGACCTTCTCCTGGGCCGCGGCCTGGGAGTTCACCGAGCCCGTGATCACGGCGTTGATCACGAGCTGGCGGTAGGCCGAGGGGATCCCCAGCTGGATGAGCCGCTGGGTGAGGTCGACCGTGAGCTGCCCGTTCACGATGGACCCGAGGATGGCCACCCCGGTCACGGCCCCGAGCTCGCGGCTGGTGTTGATGGTCGAGGCCGCGATGCCCGAGTGGGTGGCGGGGATCGCGGTCAGGGCGGTCTGGTTGATCGGCACCACGACGATGCCGAAGCCGATGCCCGCGAGTCCCATCGTGTAGCCGAGGGGGTCGAGCCCGACGGTGGGCGAGAGGACGACGTTGGTGAGCAGCACGCCGGCCGCGGCGAGGAAGCAACCCAGCACCAGCGGGGTGCGGCTCCCGACGCGCGACACCCACCGCCCCGTGACGAGGGACGCGACGACCATCCCACCCAGTAGGGGGAGGAAGTCGAGCGCGAGGGTGTAGGCGCTCACCGACGCCACGATCTCCAGGTAGAGCGCGACGAAGAAGAAGATCGAGAAGACCGAGAAGTAGCTGGTGAAGGCGATCACCGTGGATCCGAGGAACGCCCGGTTCTTGACCCAGGCGACCTGGAGCATGGGGTGGCGGACTCGACCCTCGACGATGAAGTAGGCGACGAGCGAGACCCCGGCGATCGCGTACATCGTGATCACGCCGCTGGACCGGTAGCCCCACGTCTCGCCCCGGATGGTCGCGAACGTGGCGAGCGCCAGGGCGACCGAGGACAGCGCGAAGCCGGCGGCGTCGATGGTGCGGCGCTCCTCGTTCACGCTCTCTTGGAGCGACACGCTCGACACCACGAAGGCCACCACGCCAAAGACCAGGTTGAACCAGAAGACCGCGCGCCAGGTCCACAGTCCGACGAGGACGCCGCCGATCACCGGGCCGAGGGCGAGGGCGAGGCCCGACACGGCGGCCCAGACGCCCAGCGCGCGGGCGCGGGCGCGCCGGTTGGGGTAGATGTGCCGGATCATCGAGAGAGTGGACGGCTCGGAGCCGGCGGCCCCCACGCCCATGATCACGCGCCCGACGATGAGGGTGGTCGTGTCGGGCGCCACGGCGCACACGATGGAGCCCGCGCAGAAGATCCCGACACCGATCAGCATCACCCGCTTGCGTCCGAACGTGTCGCCGAGCGATCCCGCCATCAGCATCAGGCTCGCGAAGGCGAGGGCGTAGCCGCCGACCACCCACTGCAGTTCGGTGACGCCGGCGTGCAGCTCCGACTGGACACTCGTCAAGACGGCGCTGGCGATGGTGTTGTCGAGGAAGGTGAGGAAGAGGACTAAGAGCAGCGAGGCGAAGCTGAAGTGCGCCCGCAGGGTCGTCGCGACCTGCTCGCGGCCCTCGCGCAGACGCGCGGCGAGCCCTGAACCGGCCCCCTCGCCCTCCTCACTCACCGTCGCACCCCTGTTCCGCTCAGGACCGTGGACCCACGGGCGCGCCGTGGGAGTTCGTGCCGCCCGCCACGGCTACTTCTTCTTGGGCAGGAGGAAGGTGATCGGGAACGAGGTCGAGTCGCCGCCGGTGGCGTTGCCGACGCTGACGTCGCACCGGGCCAGGTTCGCCTTGGTGGTCCCGCAGACTCCCGTGCCGATCTTGCCCGTGCGCACGACGAAGCGGGTGTTGGGCAGCGTCCCGTTGGCGGTGATGGTCACGGCCTTGGGCAGCGCGGCGAGGCTGGTCGGCACGTAGCACTGCCCCTGGCCCTTGGCGTTGCGCAGGCACTCGACGATGTACACCGAGTCTCCCGGCTTGAATCCCGAGCCGTGGACGTGGACGACCTGGCGGTTGTGGAGCCGAAGGTGCGGGGTCACCACGATGCGCGGACCTCCCGCGGCGCTGGCGGCGCCGACGCCGAGCCACCCGACTCCCGCGGTCGCCAGCACCACGGCGATCGCCCCTGCCGTTGCGCGAAATGTCCTCATCGACATGCGTCCTCCCGGTCTAGACGGCCGATCGGCGGTGGCATCGAGTCACGAGTCGGCGCCGGAGTCGGCCGAACGTCAGATTCATCGTAGCGAGGGTCACCGGGGCCCGATCGCCAAGGGCCCGAATACTAAGAGAAACTTCAGTCGGCCTCGACGAGGTTGATCACTCCCTCGCGCGCCGCGATCGCGACCGCTTCGAGCTTGGAGTGCACTCCCAACTTGGAGAGGATGTTGGCGACGTGGTTGCGCACGGTGTTGATCGAGATGAACAGGTCATCGCCGATGCCCTCGGTGGAGCGTCCCTTGGCGAGCAGCTGCAGGACCTCGAGCTCGCGCGACGTCAGGAGCTGGGTTTGCTGCTCGGGCGACTTGCGAATCTGGTCGAGCAGGCCCGTGAACTCGTGCGAGCGGATGACGAGCTCGCCACGCGCCGCCGCGCGCACCGCGGCGAGCACGTCGCCGACCGGCCGGTCCTTGTTGATGAGCCCGACGCAGCCGGCCTCGATGGCCCGTGCCAGCAGGGCGTGGTCGCCGCTGCCGGTGAGCATCACGATGCGGGTCTCGGGGTGACGCTCGAGGATCGTGGTCACCGCCTCGATGCCCGTGCCGTCGGGGAGGCGGTAGTCCATGAGGATCACCTCGGGGAGCTCCGCGTCGACGAGGGCGTAGGCCTCGTGGACGCTCTGGGCGACGCCGACCAGCCTCAGGTCCGGTTCTTGGGTGATGGTGAGCGCCAACATCTCGGCCACCATCACGTGGTCGTCAACCACTGCGACTGTGGTCACTCCCGAATTATCCCCCACTTCCAGCGACACTACCCACGCAAGAGCCTAGGGATAAAAACATTCTTCCTCGTTTCACAGCAAGTTCGGACACTCATTCCGAGGGTCCCTCGGGTTCGGCTCGGCACGACGCCGGGTGGTGGTCGTCGAGCACGGCGCCGCACTCGGGGCACACCAGGTTGGCGTAGCAGGCGGCCTCGCCGCCCTCGTCGAGCTCGGGTCCGACGTCGCTCACCGGAAGGTCTGCTGGAGCCGCGCGAGCTCGTCGGCCCCCGGACACAGCGTCTCGTAGGGCACGCCCGTGAGCGCGGTCGGTGGGGTGCGGTTGAGCTCGTGGAGGTCAGCCCGGGACTCGTCGAGGTAGAGCAGTCCGGTCACGATCTCCCCCCGGGCCTGGCGGTCGCGGATGTAGGACTCGACCGAGAGCCGGTCGGTGGGGTCGTAGCCCGCGGGGACGGCGCGGAAGCGCATCACGCTCCCGTCGTGCATCACGACCTCGCGGGCGGCGTCACTGCCCACGGCGGCGGTGATCGGGGCCTGGACCGGCACGAAGTCGGCCTGGACCTCTTTGACCTCGTGCTCGCGGACGAAGCGGTAGCTCTTGGTGGAGCTCTCGTGGTCGTTGAACGTGACGCACGGCGAGATCACGTCGATGACCGCGAACCCGCGGTGGGCGACCGCCGCCTTGAGCAGCGGGACCAGCTGGTCCTTGTCCCCGGAGAACGAGCGGGCGAGGAACGTCGCGCCCACGCTCAGCCCGACCATGATCGGGTCGATCGGCGCGAGGAGGTTGGGGTCGCCCTTCTTCGGTGCCGACCCGACGTCGGCCGACGCCGACAGCTGGCCCTTGGTCAGCCCGTACACGCCGTTGTTCTCGATCACGTAGACCATGTTCACGTTACGTCGCATCGCGTGCAGGAGGTGCCCGAGGCCGATTGAGAGGGAGTCGCCGTCACCCGAGATCCCGATGTAGGTGAGCTCGCGGTTGGCGGCGCTCGCCCCGGTCGCGATGGCCGCCATACGGCCGTGGGCGGAGTTGAAGCCGTGGGCGCCGCGCACGAAGTAGGTCGGGGTCTTCGAGGAGCACCCGATCCCGCTGAGCTTGGCGATCCGGCGTGGCGGCAGCGAGAGCTCCCAGAAGGCGTAGGTGATGGCGGCGGTCACCGAGTCGTGGCCGCAGCCGGCGCACAGTGTCGACATCGCGCCCTCGTAGTCGCGCACCGTGAGCCCGATGTCGTTGCGCGGCAGCGGGTTGAGCGGGATGAGGGGTTTGGTGATCGAGGGCATCAGTCACTCTCCAGGTGGGCCAGGACCCCGTCGACGACGTGACGGGACGACAGGGGGAAGCCGCCGTAGACGAGGAGGGGGGTCATCGAGGCCGGGGGGACCCCGGTCTCGGTCGAGATGAGCGTGCGCAGTTGGGCGTCGCGGTTCATCTCCACGACGAAGCATCTCGGGTGCGACTCGACGAAGTGGCGCACCTCGTCGACGAACGGGAAGCCGCGCACCCGCATCAGGTCGCACTCGACGCCGCGGCTCGCGAGCTCGCTGACCGCCTCGCGCACGGCCGGAGCGCAGCTGCCCATCGTCACGATGCCGACGGTCGCGCCGGGCCGGCGCTCGATGACCGGCGCGGGCACGTGGGGCGCGGCCGCGGCGTGCTTGCGCTTGAGTCGGTCGACGACCTCCTGGTACTCGGCGGGGGACTCGGTGTAGTGCCCGAACTTGTCGTGGCCCGAGCCCCGGATGAAGTAGGCCCCCTTCTCGTCCGAGCCCGGCAGGGTCCGGGGCGCGACGAACTCGTCGTCCTCGCCCGTGTAGCGGAAGAACTCGCGCATCGTGGCGAGGTCGGCGTCGGTGAGCACCCGACCGCGGTCCGGGCGGTAGTCGTCGTCCCAGGTCAGGCGGGGCACGACCCAGTCGTTCATTCCGATGTCGAGGTCGCTCAGGACAAAGACCGGCGTCTGGAACCGTTCGGCCAGGTCGAAGGCCTGCGCGGTGAACTCGAAGCACTCGCGGGGGTCGGCGGGCAAGAGCAGGATGTGGCGGGTGTCGCCGTGGGAGGCGTAGGCGCACATCAGCAGGTCGCCCTGCTGGGTGCGCGTGGGCATCCCCGTCGAGGGGCCCACGCGTTGGACGTCGACGATGACCGCCGGGATCTCGGTGTAGTAGCCCAGGCCGATGAGCTCGTTCATGAGCGAGATCCCCGGTCCCGAGGTCGAGGTGAAGGCCCGCGCCCCGCTCCAGCCGGCGCCCAGGACGATGCCGATCGAGGCGATCTCGTCCTCGGCCTGGATGATGAGGTAGTCGTGGCGGATCTCGGCCTCGCCGTCGGGCCCCGCGCCGGGCACCTCGCGCTGGCGGTAGCGGGCGCACAGCCGCGTGAAGTTGTCCATGACGCCCGTGGCCGGCGTGATCGGGTACCAGCCGGCCACGGTCGCCCCGGCGTAGAGGGCACCCAAGGCGGCGGCGGTGTTGCCGTCGATGAGGATCGACTCGCTGGTCTCGTCGCGGGCCTCGACCCGGAACGGGAGGGGGCAGTCGAAGTGCGCGAGGGCGTAGTCGTAGCCCAGGCTCAGCGCACGCTGGTTCGACTCGCGCAGCGCGGCGTTGCGGGCGAACGTCTCGTCGAGAAGGGCGGAGACGACCGCGAGGTCGATGTCGAGCAGCGCCACCACCGCCCCGGCGTAGGCGATGTTCTTCATGAGGATGCGCTCGCGCGGCTTCGCGAAGTTCTCGAGGCACAAGGCGGCGAGGGGGACCCCGAGGAAGGTGACGTCGTCGCGGTCGAGCTCGGGCCCGAGGGGCCAGGTCGAGTCGTAGAGGACGTAGCCACCCGGGCGGGCCTCGCGGACGTCCTCGGCGTAGGTCTGGGAGTTCATCGCGATGACCAGGTCGTAGTCGAGCGAGCGCGCCGTCCACCCGTCCCCGTTGACCCGCACCTCGTACCACGTGGGCAGGCCCTGGATGTTGGAGGGGAAGAGGTTCTTGCCCGACACCGGTACGCCCATGCGGAAGATGGCCTGGACGAGCAGGCTGTTCGCGCTGGCCGAGCCGGTGCCGTTGACGTTGGCGAGCTTGAGGGCGAAGTCGTTGACGCCGCTGGCGCGGGTCAGTTCGATGGTCATGGGGCCTCCGCGAGGGGTCGGGTGCCGACGGGGATGAAGTTGGTGGAGCCGGCGTAGGGGATCGCGAGGTCGAACAGCGCCATGTCCCAGGCGGCCGTCGGGCACCGCTCGGCGCACAGCCCGCAGTGGACGCAGACGTTCTCGTCCTTCACCATCACCCGACCGGTCTGGGGCAGGGCCGCCGAGACGAAGAGCGCCTGGTCGGGGTTGAGGGCCGGCGCGCGCAGCCGCGTGCGGAGTTCGGCCTCGGTGCCGTCGGGCGTGATGGAGAGACACTGCACGGGGCAGATGTCGAGGCAGGCGTCGCACTCGATGCACAGGCTCGCGGTGAAGTCGGTCTGCACGTCGCAGTTGAGGCAGCGCTACCCATCTTCTGGCTCACCAGGGTTGAGCCCGGAGTGGGCCGGTCCGCGAGGGGGAGACCCCGCAAGAACAGGTCGATCGAGATCGCGGCCTGGTGTCCGTGGGCGACGGCCCAGATGATGTTCTTGGGCCCCCACGCGGCGTCGCCGCCGAAGAAGACGTCCGGCAGGGTGGACCCGAAGGTCGTCGTGTCCACCACGGGCATGCCCCACTCGTCGAACTCGAGCCCCAGGTCGCGCTCGATCCACGGGAAGGCGTTCTCCTGGCCGATGGCCAAGATCACGTCGTCGCAGGGCACGGTGAGCGTCTCGAGGACCCGGCTGTGACGCGCGCCCTCGTCCCACTCGAGGACCTCGAACTCCATGGCCGTCAGCCGGCCACCCTCGACGACGAAGCGGGTCGGGGCGTGGTTGACGACGATCTCGACCCCCTCCTCCTCGGCGTCCTCGAGCTCCCACGGGGAGGCCTTGAAGTAGTCGCGGGGGCGACGCGCCATGACCTTGATGTCCCGGCCGCCGAGCCGGCGCGCCGTGCGACAGCAGTCCATGGCGGTGTTGCCGACCCCGATGATGAGCACCCGCTCGCCGATGGTGTCGACGTGGCCGAAGGCCACCGACTCGAGCCAGTCGATGCCGACGTGGACGTTGTCGGGGGCGTCGTGGCGACCGGGCAGCTCGAGCTCTTTGCCGCGGGGCGCGCCGACGCCGACGAAGACGGCGTCGTAGCCCGTCTCGCGCAGGGCGCGCAGGCTCGTCACCGGTGTGTCGAAGCGGGCGTCGACGCCTCGCTCGAGGATGACGTCGGTCTCGTCGTCGAGGACCTCTTCGGGGAGGCGGAATGAGGGGATATTGGTGCGCATCAGACCGCCGGCCCGGTCGTAGCGCTCGAAGAGGGTCAGCTCGTAGCCGAGCGGCGCGAGGTCGTTGGCCACCGTGAGCGAGGCGGGACCCGCTCCGATCAGGGCCACGCGTTTGCCGTTGGTCGATAACGGCAGCGGCGCCAGCGAGGCGCGCACGTCGTCGGCCAGGTCGGCCGCCACGCGCTTGAGCCGGCAGATGGCGACGGGCTCACCGTCGACCCGAGTGCGTCGGCAGGCCGGCTCGCACGGGCGGTCGCACGTACGCCCGAGGATGCCGGGGAAGACGTTCGACTCCCGATTGAGCAGGTACGCCTCGGTGTCGCGACCCTGGGCGATCAGTCGGATGTAGCCCGGGACGTTGGTGTGGGCGGGACAGGCCCACTGGCAGTCCACGACGCGGTGGTAGTAGTCGGGACTGGCCGTGTCCGTCGGTTCCACTACGTCTCCCCTCATCGAGGGGCCGCCGTCCCCGCCGGGGGGCAGCGGTCCGTTAGCCGTAGCGTACAGCGCCCACCGAGCCCCTCCGGCGTGGTCCGGGCGACTCGGATCCGTTGGCTAGGTTGAGTGTCGCTCGGAAGGGGGCGCGCGTGGACGACGGACCGGAGGGGCTCGGGCCACCTTCGGGTCCGCGCCCCGGGGGCGCCGCGACGACCGACCTCGCGGTCGAGGTCCGCGGGCTCACCAAGTCCTACGGGGACACGGCCGTGCTGCGCGGGGTGGACCTCGCGATCGCCCCGGGGGAGATCTTCGCGCTGCTCGGGCCGAACGGGGCGGGCAAGACGACGACGGTCGAGATCCTCGAGGGGTTCCGACGTCGCGACGGGGGACTCGTGCGGGTCCTGGGCGAGGACCCGGCTGACGAGTCGCTGACGCTGCGTTCGTGCATCGGGATCGTCCTGCAGGCCAACGGGGTGGACCCCTACCTCAGCGTCACCGAGACCCTCGCGATGTTCGCGGCTATCTACCCTCACCCCCGGCCGGTGGACGAGGTCATCGCCCTGGTGGGCCTGGAGGCCCAGCGCGACGCTCGGGTGGTCCGGCTCTCGGGCGGCCAGCAGCGCCGCCTCGACGTCGCCGTGGCCCTCGTGGGCGACCCCGAGCTGCTCTTCCTCGACGAGCCGACGACGGGCTTCGACCCGTCCGCGCGACGCGAGGCCTGGGAGGTGATCAAGAACCTCGCGTCGCTGGGTAAGACGGTGCTCTTGACGACCCACTACATGGATGAGGCGCAGTACCTGGCCGACGCGGTCGCCGTCATCGCCCAGGGCCGGATCGTGGCGCGCGGCACGCCCGAGACGATCGGGGATCGCGCGCGACGCCGCGCGCGGGTGCACTTCCGCGTCGCCGACGGGACGACCCCGCCCGCCCGGCTCGACGCGACCGGCGAGCACGGGACCTTCGCGTTCGACACCGAGGACGCCACGGTGGACCTGCACGAGCTGACGACGTGGGCCCTCGAGGGCCGCCACTCCCTCGAGGGCCTCGAGGTGACCCGGCCCACGCTCGAGGACGTCTACCTGGAGCTCACCGGCCCGGTCCCTTCTGGCGCCCCGGTCCCTCCCGGCGCCTCGGAACCGGGCGCCAGTTGGCGCTTCTCGCG
>NCBE01000187.1 GCA_002255565.1 Actinobacteria bacterium 21-73-9 | reverse complement strand
AATCCCGCTGACTTAACGATAAGGACTTCCGTCCCAGGTTTTCTCGCTGGCTGCGACAATAAGGGCCACTGAACGCATGAGCCTCCCCGTCGTGCTGCTCTTCGCCGGGTTCCTTCTCCTCTTGGGCTACCCGGCTGTCCAGAAAGTGCTGACTGGGCTGTGAAAAGGCCGTGGGTGCACGAATTGCGAAGCACCGATCACCGGACCGACAGAACCGGACCGACAGAAAGGAAGGCCCACCAATGAAAGCCCCACCAACGAAAGGACAAGTGCCGTGTTCCCCGAACTGATCATCCTCCGTCACCTCTTCACCGTCCTCCACGGCCGATGGGAGGCACTGCGAGCCGACCCCGAGGCGGGCTACTCGACCGAGGCGGTGATCGTCACCGCCCTTCTGGCGGCGTTGGCGCTGACTGCGGTGGGGATCATCGTCGCCAAGGTCGTCTCCGCCGCCAACAACATCTCCACCACCACCGGCGGCGGTGGCTGAACCTCGGCCGTGACCGCCCGGCGACCCTCGGACCACGTCCCACCAGCGCGACGGCGGCGTCTACTACCGCGCGCTCTGGTCCGCGACGAGCGCGGCGCGGTCTCGGCCGAGCTGGTCATCGCCACCCCACTGCTGCTGCTGCTGATCATGGGGGTGATCCAGTTCGCCCTGTGGGAGCACGCCGAGCACGTCGCCACCGCCGTCGCCCAGCAAGGCGTCGCTGTCGGCCGCCTGCAGGACGAGACCGCCGCAGCCGGCCAGCAAGAGGCCCAGAGCGTGCTCGACCAACTCGGCCCGTCGGTGCTCACCGGGACGACGATCACCGCGACGCGCACCGGCGCCATGACGACGGTGACGGTGACCGGCCACGCCGAAAGCATCATCGGCCTGTTCACCTTGCCAGTGAAGGCCACCGCGGCCGGCGCGACGGAGATCTTCACGGTCCCGGGGCAGGCACCATGAGCGGCAGCCCCGTTCTTCGCCGCCTGCGGGCGGAGGAGTCGGGCAGCGTCGCGACCGAGCTCGTGCTGCTCACCCCGCTCCTGCTGTTGATGCTGCTGTTCGTCGTCGCGCTCGGCCGCACCGTCTCGGCCCGCATGGAGGTCGACGGCGCAGCCGCCCAGGCCGCCCGTGCCGCGTCCATCGCCCGCGACCCCGCCACGGCCACCGCCATGGCGGAGCAGGCCGCCACCACCGCCATCGGCTCGGACCACGTCACCTGCGCAAACCTCGCCGTCACCACCGACACCGCCGACTTCGCCCCCGGCG
>NCBE01000025.1 GCA_002255565.1 Actinobacteria bacterium 21-73-9 | reverse complement strand
GGCGATCCTGCGCCGCGCCGCCGACGAGGGCGAGGACGACCGGGTGATGACCTGCGGGCCGCTCGTGATGAACGTCGACCGCCACGAGGTGTCCTTCGCCGAGGAGCCCATCGACCTGTCGGCGACGGAGTTCCGACTGCTCCAGGTCCTGCTCGAGCACGCCGAGCGGGTCGTCACGCGCGAGCAGCTGCTGCGCGACGTGTGGAACATCGACTTCGACTCCGAGACCTCGGTCCTCGACACGTACATCTCCTACGTGCGGCGCAAGGTGCACCGAGACGGCTTCGCCCCGATCACCACCGTGCGCGGCGTCGGCTTCAAGGTGGTGGAGCCCCCGGCGAACCCGTGAGGATCGCCACCCGGCTGACCCTGCTCTTCGTCTCGGTCACGCTGGTGGTCGCCGTGGCGGTCGGGTGGCTGGCCCTCGCGGTGGCGAGCCACGCGCGCTACCAGACCCTCTACGACCAGATCAACGCCGTCGTCGACGCGGGGCTGCGCAACCCCTCGACCGCCCTCAACAACGCGCTGTACGTCAACCAGTACAACAACTACGACCTGGCCCTCGTCGTGGTCTACCCCTCGGGCAAGACCTCGGAGGTGGCCGAGCCGTCGGTGCCGCTCACGGCGGCGCCCACGATGGCCGACGTCGCGGCCTCGCGCGACCAGGTGGTCGCGGCCCCCGGCCTGCCGGGCTTCGCGATCCGCTCGCTCGACATCGGCGGCGGCGACTACCTGGTGGTCGCGGGCTCCACGCGGGCCATCGCGCGCCAGACCGAGCACGAGATCCTCGTCGTGGTCTTGGGGGCGGTCTTCATCGCGCTGGTGGCCGGGGTGCTGGCGCGCGTGGTGATGCGCCGGGACCTGCGCGCCATGGGCCGGCTGATCGACTACGCGGTGGCCGTCGCCGACGGGGCCGAGGTGGGCGAGGTGCCGCCCTCGACGGGCAGCCGGGACCTGGCGGACCTGCGCGACGCGCTGGCGGTGATGGTGCGCGCTCTCGCCGAGCGCATCGAGATCGAGGCCCGCAGCGCGCGCACGATGCAGGAGTTCATCGACGACGCCTCCCACGAGCTGCGCACGCCCCTCACGGTCGTCAAGGGCTACACCGACCTCCTGGCCCAGGGCGGTCAGGGGGAGGCCCAGCGGGCCCGGGCCCTCGAGCGCATGGGCCGCGAGATCGCCCGGATGGAGTCGCTCGTGCGCGACCTGCTCCTCGTCGCCCAGCTGCGCGAGGCCCCCCACCACCCCGACGAGACGGTCGACGTCTCGGCCCTCGTGCGCGCGCGGGCCGAGGAGTTCGCCCTCGAGCACCCCGAGCGGCGCGTCGAGGTCGTCGTCGACGACGGCGTCGTCGCCTCGACGCGCAGCGACTACCTCGAGCGCCTGCTCACCAACGCCCTCACCAACGTCGAGCGCCACACCCCCGTCGACGCGCCGGTGCGCGTCGGCCTCTCGGGCGAGGGCCCCCTCGCCCGGCTCGTCGTCGAAGACGGCGGCCCGGGTCTGCCCGTCTACGGCGAGCGGCCCCGGCGCTTCCAGCGCTTCGACGAGTCGCGCTCGCGCGACACCGGGGGCTCGGGGCTGGGCATGAGCATCATGGCCGACATCGCTGAGTCGATGGGCGGGCGGCTCGCGACCGCGCCGAGCGACCTGGGCGGGCTGCGGGTGAGCGTCGAGTTCCCGCGCGCCTAAGCGGGCCGGCTCGCCGCGCGCACGTAGGCCTGGTGGAGCTCGGCCAGGGCTTGGCGGTAGAGGTCGGCGTGCTCGCCGAGGCGCTCCCCGCCGGCGCCGACCATGGCCGTGACCGTGTCGATCACGAGCTGGGCGGCCTCGAGGCGCGGCGGCTCCTCGGCCAGGCGCAGCGCCGCCACCTGCAACAAGACGAAGAGGTGGTGGGCCAGGATCGTCTCGACCGGGGTGTCGCGCAGGTAGGCGGCCTCGCGGGCCAGGGCCTCGTCCTCGGGGGTGGGGCCGGTCGCGGTCTCGTCGCTCACGGCGCCACGGTAGCGGCCCCGGCGGGGGCCGCGGGACGTCTGCTAACCTGGGACGACAGTGCAGCAAGCGGGTCCGACGGGTTCGGGCCCCACCCGGCCACCGACGTGCGCCGTGGTACCGGTCCCCGAGTCCCGCGACCTGCGGCGGCGCCGACGGCGTCGCGTCGAAAAGGGGAGTGGGCTATCGCAACAGCACCGGGAGACCGTCGCGTCAACGACCGCATCCGCGTGGACACCGTCCGGCTCATCGACAACGAGGGCAATCAAAAGGGCGTGGTGTCGACCCGCGAGGCGCTGGCGTTGGCCCGCAGCCTGGACCTCGACCTCGTGGAGATCGCGCCGACGGCGCAGCCCCCGGTGGTGCGGATCATGGACTACGGCAAGTTCAAGTTCGACGAGGCCCAGCGGGCCAAAGAGTCGCGCCGCAAGTCCCAGAACGTGGGCATCAAGGAGATGAAGTACCGGCCCAAGATCGGCGCCGGAGACTTCGAGACCAAGACGCGACTCGTCGAGAAGTTCCTCGGCGAGGGTCACAAGGTGAAGATCACGATCATGTTCCGCGGCCGCGAGTCGGCCCACCCCGAGCTCGGCAAGAAGATCCTCGACCGGATCGTCGAGCGGCTGGCCGACGCGGCCCGCGTCGAGGCGGCGGCCAAGCTCGACGGACGGAACATGACGATGGTGCTGGGCCCGGACAAGCGGGCCAAGGCGAAGACGAGCGAGGACGCCACGACCGGCGCCGAGGACACGAACGAGGAGGGCTGAGATGCCGAAGATGAAGACCGACACCGGCGCGAAGAAGCGCATCAAGATCACCGGCTCGGGCCGGCTGCGCCGGGGCAAGGCCTTCCGCGGCCACCTCATGGAGGGCAAGAGCTCGGTGCGCGCACGGCGCCTCGGCCGCGAGGCCGACGTCGCGCCGGGCCAGGCCAAGCGCGTCAAGCGGATGATGGGCCTGTAGGCGTAGGGACGAGGGAAGAGAGACAGACATGGCACGAGTGAAGAGGGCCGTCAACGCCAAGAAGCACCACAAGGCCGTCCTCGAGGAGGCCAAGGGCTACTACGGCGACCGCAGTCGGACGTTCCGCGCCGCCAACCAGGCCGTCCAGCACTCCGGGGTCTACGCCTTCCGGGACCGCCGGGCGCGCAAGGGCGAGATGCGCAAGCTCTGGATCCAGCGGATCAACGCCGGGGCCCGCGCCCACGGCCTGAGCTACAGCCGGTTCATCGCGGGGCTCAACGCGGCCGGCATCGAGGTCGACCGGCGCATGCTGGCCGACCTCGCGGTCACCGACGACGCCGCCTTCGCCAAGATCGTGGCGCTCGCCACCGACGCCCTGGCGAAGTAGGCCGCGATCGAGGCGCTGGGGGCCGGCCACCAGCGCGTCCGCCGGCTGCGGCGCCTCGCCGCCAAGCGGGCGCTGCGCTGGCGCGAGGGCGCGTGCGTCCTCGAGGGTCCCGACCTCGTCGAGGCGGCCCTCGAGGCCGGTGCCGAGCTCGAGGCGCTCTACGTCGACGGCGCCCGGGCGGGCGACCCACGCCTGGGCGCGCTCGTGGCGCGCGCGCGGGTGGCCGGCGTGCGGGCCTTCGCCCTCGCACCCGGGGTGCTCGAGCGCGTGGCCGACGCGGTCACGCCCCAGGGGATCCTCGCCGCGGCCCGCCTGCCGGTGGCGACCCTCGAGGCGGTGCGCCCCGGCACGGTCCTCGTGCTGTGCGACCTGCGCGACCCGGGCAACGTGGGCACGCTGATCCGCACCGCCGACGCCACCGGCGCGGCCGCGGTGGTGCTCACCGGCCCGGGCGTCGACCCGACCAACCCCAAGGCGCTGCGCGCGAGCGCGGGGTCCATCTTCCACGTCCCGGTCGTGGTCGCCGAGCTCGACGACGCGCTCGCCGACCTGCGCGCCAAGGGCGCCCGGATCCTCGCGAGCGTGGTGCGCGGCGGGGGGGACCCCTGCGCGAGCGACCTCGCGGGGCCGTGCGCGCTGCTCATCGGCAACGAGGCGGCCGGCCTCGCCGAGGCGGTCGTGGCGCGCTGTGACGCGTCGCTCACGATCCCGATGGCCGGGCGCGCCGAGTCGCTCAACGCGGCGACGGCCGGGGCGATGCTCGCCTACGAGGCCATGGTCCAGCGCCGTCACGGGCGGGACCCGCGCACCTTCTAGCCTGGGGTCGACATGTCCGACGACCGTCCCGACCTCTCGGCCCTGGCCGACGACCTGGTGAACCGGGTCAACGCGCTGGGGTCCCTCGACGCCCTGCGCGAGGCCGAGGCGTCCCTCGTCGGTCGGCGCTCGCCCTTCGCCGAGGCCCAACGGGCCCTGGGCGCCCTCGAGCCCGACGAGCGCCGGCGCGCCGGCGCGGCCCTCCAGGAGGCGCGCGGGCGCGTGGAGGACGCGCTCGAGGCCCGCCGCGGGGTGCTCGCCGCCGAGGAGCGGCACCGGGCCCTCGAGGCGGACCGGCTCGACCTGGGCGACGTGGTGGACGCGGCGGTGCGTCTGCCCGTCGCGGTCGGCCACGGCGGGCTCATCGCCGCGACCCAGCGCGAGCTCGAGGACGTCTTTGTCGCCATGGGCTTCACGGTCGAAGAGGGGCCCGAGGTCGAGAGCGACTGGTACAACTTCGAGGCCCTCAACATGCCCCCCGCCCACCCGGCCCGCGGGCTGTGGGACACCTTCTACGTGGACCTCGGCGCGCCCGAGACCGTGGTGCTGCGCACCCACACCAGCCCGACCCAGATCCACCTGATGGAACGGGCGACCGCCGCGGGCACCCTGCCGGTCCACTCGGTGATGCCCGGGCGCTGCTACCGGCGCGACACCCCCGACGCCCGCCACCTGGTCGCCTTCCACCAGATCGAGGGCCTCGTCGTCGCCGAGGGGATCACCTTCGCCGACCTGGCGGGCACCATCGAGTCGTTCACCGCCGCCTACTTCGGCCCGGCGATCACCTCCCGGCTGCGGCCGGGCTTCTTCCCCTTCACCGAGCCCTCGGCCGAGTTCGAGGTCACCTGCACGGTCTGTTCCGGCGAGGGCTGTCGCACCTGCTCGATGACGGGCTGGGTCGAGCTCGGCGGCTGCGGCATGGTCGACCCGGCGGTGCTCGCCGCGGTGGGCATCGACCCCGAGCGCTACCACGGCTTCGCCTTCGGTTTTGGCATCGACCGGTGCGCCATGATGCGCTACGAGATCGCCGACCTGCGGGCCCTGACCGAGAACGACGTGCGCTTCGTGGAGCAGTTCTCGTGAGGATCTCGCTCGCCTGGCTGCGCGACTTCGTCGAGCTGCCCGAGTCGCCCGAGGAGCTGCGCGGGGTCCTCGACGACCTCGGCCTGGTGGTCGAGGGGATCGAGCGCGTCGGCGAGGGGCTCGAGGACGTCGTGGTCGCGCGTGTCGAGCAGATCGCGGCGATCCCCGGCGCCGACCGGATCCGCCGGGTCGTCGTCGAGGCCGGCGACGGCCCGCTCGAGATCGTCTGCGGCGCCTGGAACTTCCAGGAGGGCGACCGGGTGCCGCTGGCCCCGGTGGGGGCCGTGCTGCCCGGCGGCTTCGCCATCGCCCGGCGCACCATGCGCGGGGTGACCTCGAACGGGATGCTCTGCTCGGGTCGCGAGCTCGGGCTCTCGGACGACCACGCCGGGCTCTTCATCGTGAACGACCAGCCCGGCGCCGAGGTCGGCCGCCGGCTGGTCGAGGTCCTGGGCCTCGCCCCGGACGTGGTCTTCGAGGTCTCGGTCGAGGGGAACCGACCCGACGCCTGGTGCGTCGAGGGCGTCGCGCGCGACCTCGCGGTGCGCCTCTCGCGCCCCCTGCGCGCCCCGCGTCTGGCGAGCCCCCACGGCGCGACCCCGACGGCGTCGGTCGCGGGGGCGCGCGTCGAGGCGCCCGACCTGTGCGGGCGGCTCACGGTCTCGGTGCTGCGCCAGGTGAGCGTCGCGCCGAGCCCGGCGTGGGTCGCCGAGCGGCTGCGCGCGGCGGGGATGCGGCCCATCTCCAACGTCGTGGACGCCTCGAACCTGGTGATGCTCGAGCTCGGCCAGCCCACCCACCCCTACGACCTGGCCCGGGTGGCCGGGGCCACGCTCGGGGCGCGCCGGGCCCGCCCGGGCGAGACCCTCACGACCCTCGACGGGCTCGAGCGCCGTCTCGCCACGCCCGGGCGCGGGCTGGGCGACACCGGCGAGGACTGCGTGATCGTCGACGGCGAGGACCGCGTCCTCGGGCTCGCCGGGATCATGGGCGGGGCCGCGAGTGAGATCACCGCGGCGACGACCGAGGTCCTGCTCGAGGCGGCCTGCTTCGACCCCATGGCCATCGCGCGCTCGTCCAAGCGCCACGGGCTGCGCACCGAGGCCTCGGCCCGTTTCGAGCGCGGGGTCGACCCCACGCTCGCGCTGCGCGCCGTCGCCCGCCTCGTGGCCGTCCTCGAGGAGAGCTCGCCCGGGCTCGAGTGGCTCACCGAGCCCCTCGACGTCGCGGGGGAGCTGGCCGCGCGCCCGACCCTCACGCTCGCGGCGAGCGACGTGGCCGGCCTGCTCGGCACCGCGATCGACGCGGGCGAGGTGCGCCGCCTGCTCACCGGGCTCGACTTCGACCTCGAGGGGGAGGACCCCTTCGTCGTGCGCCCCCCGGCGCGTCGGCTCGACGTGCGCGCGGGCCTCGAGGGCCGCGCCGACCTGATCGAGGAGGTGGCCCGCCTCCACGGCTACGGCCGGCTCGCGCGTCGCGTGCCCTCCTGGCCCGAGGTCGGCGCGCTGTCCGATCGCCAGCGGATGCGTCGACGCCTGCGCGACGCGGCGGTCGCCCTGGGCGCGCTCGAGGTGTGGACCCCGACGCTCGTCTCGACGGGCGAGCACGCCCTGGTCGACGTCGGCCCGCCGGTCAGCGTGGCGAACCCCCTCTCGGCCGAGGAGTCCGTGCTGCGCGGCACGTGCGTGACCGGCGTGGCGCGCGCGTGGCTGCGCAACCTCGAGCGCGGCCGGGGCGACGTCGCCCTGTTCGAGGTGGGCACGGTCTTCACCCACCCCGAGGTCGCCGCCCACCCGCGGCGCACGCGCGGGGGCGTGGGCGGGGCGAGCGAGGTGGCCCTGCCCGAGGAGGGTGAGCGCCTCACGCTCGTGCTCGGGCGCGCCGGCGACGACGCCGTCGCGGCCACCGTCCTCGCGCGCGCCCTGCTCGGGCGCCTGGCCCTCGCCGACGTGGTGGTGCGCGCCCTCGCCGACGCCCCCTCGGGGGTGCACCCCACCCGGGCGGCCGCCCTCGTGGACCGGGCGAGCGGCGCGCGCCTCGGTGTCGTGGGCGAGGTCGACCCGGCGCTCGTCGGGGCGCTCGCCGGGGGCGAGGCCCCGCGGCGCGCGGGGCTCGTCGAGCTCGACCTCGACGCCCTCGCCGACCCGACCCGCGCGACCCCGGCCCCGCGCGCGATCCGCGTGCCGAGCCGGTTCCCGAGCGCGGTGATCGACCTGGCCTTTGTCACCCCCGACCGGGTCAACGCCCAGGACCTCGCCCACGCCCTCGCCGGGACCGACGAGCGGGTCGAGTCGGTCGCGCTCTTTGACGTCTACCGCGGCGGGGCGGTGCCCTCGGGGGCGCGCAGCCTCGCTTTCACCGTGCGGCTCTGCTCACCCGAGCGCACGCTGGACGAGCGCGAGGTCGCCCAGCTGCGCGAGGCCCTGATCGAGTCGGGCGGGGCCCTGGGAGCGAGCCTGCGCTGATGGAGTTCGCCGCCTGGGTCGACGGGACGCGCCGCTACGTCGCCGCGGCGACCGTGCGCCTGGGCGACGTGGACCCGTCCGGACGCGTGAGGGTCGACGCGCTCGCGCGCTACCTCCAAGACGTCGCGACCGACGACTGGAACGACACCGGGCTCACCACCGAGAGCGACGACGTCTGGCTCGTGCGCCGCACGGCCCTGCGCCGCGTGGCGGGCGCCGCGTGGCCCGGGTACCTCGAGGGGCTCGAGCTCGCGACCTGGTGCGCCGGGACCGGCCCGGCCTGGGCCGAGCGGCGCACCGACGTGCTCGTGGGCGGCGTCGCGGTCATCGAGACCGTGGCGCTGTGGGTGCCCACCGACCTCGAGGGTCGCCCGGTGCGGATGCGCGAGTCGTTCTTCGGCGTCTACGGGGAGCCGGCGCGCGCCCGGCGCGTCTCGAGCCGCGTGGGGGTGCCTCCGATGACCGCGCGCGCGGCTCGTCGGCCGTGGCCGACGCGCCGCAGCGACCTCGACGTCGTGGGCCACGTGAACAACGCGGCCGCCTGGGAGGCGGTGACCGAGGTGGTGCCCGGACCGCTCGCGTCGGCCACCGTCATCCACCACGGGTCCCTCGAGCTCGGCGACGACGTCACGCTCGTCGAGGGTGCGGGCGTCGCCTGGCTGGCCGTCGGCGACGAGGTGCGGGTCTCGGCGACCTACGCCGCCTGAGCCTCGGCGAGGGCCTCGTCGCGGGCGCGGGGACGGGTCGTGGCGAGGATCGAGCCCACGAGCACGAGGGGGAAGCCCACCGCGATGCCCGCGGTGAGCGGCTCGTGCAGCCCCACCACGCCGAGCACCACGGCGAGGGCGGTGTTGAGGTAGGTCACGACGACCGAGCGGGCCGGGCCGGCCTCCTTCACGAGCTCGAAGAAGACGAGGAACGCGGCCACCGTGCACACGAGGCTCAGTATGACGATCGACCAGACCGTCTCGGCCGAGACCCGCGTCGGCCAGTGGACGACGTCCCAGGGGACCCAGGCGAGCGAGACCACGGCGGTGGCGCCCATGACGACGGTCGGCCCGTCCACGTGGGTGAGCGTGGTCGCGAGGATGATCGGGCCGAGCGAGTAGCCCACGACCACCACGAGCATCAGTCCGATCCAGGGGAGCGAGCCGGGGGAGATCCCGAGGCCCACGAGGAGGGCGACCCCGAGGGCCCCCACGGCGAGGCCGCCGAGGCGTCGCCGGTCGACCGTCTCGGCGCCGCGCAGGCGCTGGACGACGACCGACAGCAAGGGCACGCAGCAGATCAGCAGGCTCGTGAGCGAGCTCGTGATGTGGCGCTCGGCCGTCGCCATGAGGTACCAGGGGATGCCGAACTCCACGGCGCCGAACAGGGCGATCCAGCCGAGGTGGGTGGCCAGGACGCGCCACTGGCGCCGCCCGACGACGAGGGGGGCGAGCACGAGCGCGGCCGGTCCGGTGCGCGCGAGCACCAGGACCCCGGGGTCGAGCTGGCGCACGGCCACGCGGATCAAGAGGTAGGGGATGCCCCAGATGACCGACATGGCGACAAAGAGCATCCAACCGCGTCGCGACACGGCTCCACGGTAGCGGACAGGGGGTCTACTTGTAATTTACTCCGTGCGTGTGCATAAAATGTCGCATGCGGGTCGGGGTCGTGGGCGCGAGCGGGTACGCGGGCAGCGAGGTCGTGCGCCTCGGCGGGTCCCACCCCGACCTCGAGGTCGTGCTCGTGACCGGCGAGTCGAGCGCGGGGGTCGCCCTGGGCGCCCACGTGCCGGCCCTGGCGGCGCGCTTCCCCGACCTCGTGCTCGAAGCGAACGAGAGCGTGCTCGAGGCCGAGCTCGACCTGGTCTTCCTGGCCCTGCCCCACGGCAAGAGCCAGGCGCTCGTGGCGCGCCTCGTCGAGCGCGGGGTCGCCGTGGTGGACCTCGGGGCCGACTTCCGCCTGAAGGACCCCGCCCTCTACGCGGCGTGGTACGGCGAGGCGCACCGCGAGCCCGGGCTCCTCGCGCGCGCCGTCTACGGGCTCGTCGAGCGCCACCGCGAGGAGCTCGTCGGCGCCACCCTCATCGCCGCGCCGGGCTGCTATCCCACCGCCACCGCGCTCGCCCTGGGGCCCTTCGTCGACGAGGGCGTCGTCGAGCGCGAGGGGATCGTCGTCGACGCGCTCTCGGGCGCCTCGGGCGCCGGGCGCGCGACGAGCGATCGGCTGCACTTCAGCCGGCTCGCCGCAAACGCCGAGGCCTACGGGCTCACGCGCCACCGTCACACCCCCGAGATGGAAGCCGAGCTCGCCGCGAGCCTGCTGTTCACCCCGCACCTGGTGCCGGTGGCGCGGGGCATGCTCGTCACGGCCTACGCGCGCCTCGCCGAGCCGCTCACCACCGAGGCGGCGCTCGGGCTGCTCGCGGCGCGCTACGCGCACGACCCCTGCGTGGTCGTGACCGAGTCCCCCCCGACCCTGAAGGACCCGGTCGGCTCGAACCTGTGCTTCGTGAGCGCGGCCGTCGACGCGCGCACCGGCTGGCTCGTGGCGATGAGCTCGATCGACAACCTCGTCAAGGGCGCGGCCGGCCAGGCCCTCCAGGCCTGGAACGTGGCGAGCGGGCGACCCGAGACGCTCGGGCTCCCACTGACCGGGGTGACCCCGTGAGCGTCGTGGTGAAGCTCGGCGGCCACGCGCTCGACGACCTCGCGCCCGACGGCCCGACGCTGACGGGCCTGGCCGAGGACGTCGCGGCCCTCGGGCGCGCCGGCGAGCGCGTCGCCCTCGTCCACGGCGGGGGACCCCAGATCGCCGCGCTGCTTCGTGCGCTGGGCGTCGAGAGCGTGTTCGTCGACGGACTGCGGGTCACCGACGAGGCGACCATGGGCTACGTGGCCATGGCCCTCGGCTCGGTCAACGCCGCCCTCGTCGCCGGCCTGGTCGCCCACGGCGTCGCGGCGGTCGGGCTCTCGGGCGTCGACGCCGGGCTGCTGCGCGCCCGGGCCCTCGGATCGCCGTGGGGGCGCGCCGGGGACGCCCCGGTCGTCGCCACGCGCGTCCTCGAGGCCCAGTGGGCCGCCGGCCTCGTTCCGGTGGTGAGCCCGGTCGCCACCGACGAGGGGGGCGAGCTGCTCAACTGCAACGCCGACACCGCGGCCGGGGCGCTCGCCGGGGCCCTCGGCGCCGAGCTCGTCTTGTTGAGCGACGTCGACCAGCTGCGCACCGACCCCGAGGACCCGGCGACGAGCCTCGCCCGGGTGAGCGCGAGCGAGGTGGCCGCCCTGCTCGAGAGCGGCGCCGCGCGCGAGGGCATGCGGCCCAAGGTCCGCGCGGCGCTCGACGCGCTGGGCGGGGGCGCCGGGCGGGTGGTGCTCGCGAACGGCCGCCGGCCCCACGCGCTCGCCTCGGCGCTCGCGCGCGAGGGACGCCACACCGAGGTCGTCGCGTGACCCGTCACCTGCTCACGATCGACGCCCTGTCGAGGGACGAGCTGCTCGAGGTGCTCGACCTCGCCACGGCGCCCCTGGACGCCACGCTCTACGAGGACGAGCCCGTCGCGCTCGTCTTCGAGCACCCGAGCCTGCGCACCCGCGCCGCGGCGACGGTGGCCGTCCACCAGCTGGGGGGCTGGCCGGTGGAGTTCACCGGCGAGGAGATCGGCCTCGACGCGCGCGAGTCCGCCGAGGACGTCGCGCGCACGCTGGCCGAGACCTTCGCGGTGGCGGCGCTGCGGGTGCGCCGCCACGCGGTGCTCGAGCGGATCCGCGCGGCGACCGAGGGCCGGCTCGCCCTGGTGAACCTGCTCTCGGACGCCGCCCACCCCACCCAGGGGGTGGCCGACGTGCTCACGATCGCCGAGGCCCACGCCGGCGGCGACGTGCGCGCGCTCGCGGGACTGCGCGTGGGCTACGTCGGCGACGCGACGAACGTGACGCGCTCGCTCGCGGTCGCCCTCGCGCGCCTCGGGGCGCGCGTGGTGGTGGCGGCCCCGCCCGGCTACCAGCTCGGGCCCGGGGGGCCCGAGGACCCGCTCGCCCTCGGTGACGCGCTGAGCCTGGTGAGCGACCCGCGCGAGGCGGCCCGCGGGGCCGACGTGCTCTACACCGACACCTGGGTCTCGATGGGCGAAGAGGCCGAGACGCGCCGGCGCCGTGCGGACCTCGCCGCCTACCGGGTCGACGAGGCCCTGGTGGAGCTGGCGAGCGAGCGCTGCGTGGTGCTGCACTGCCTGCCCGCGCACCGGGGCGAGGAGGTCACCGACGCGGTCCTCGACGGGGAGCGCTCGCGGGTCTGGCGCCAGGTCTTCCACCGGCGCACGGCGATGCTGGGCGTGCTCGCCTGGCTCAAGGGAGGGGTATGACCAAGGCCCAACGACAGCACCGGATCGCCGCGATGATCGACCGCGAGGTCATCTCGACGGCGGCCCAGATCGTCTCGCGGCTCCACGAGGAGGGGATCAGCGCCACCCAGGCGACGGTCACCCGCGACCTCCAAGAGCTCGGGACGGTGAAGATCCGCGACGAGCACGGCGTGCGCCGCATCGTCATGGCCGCCTCGCCCAAGCTCGCGCCGGCCCCCCTCGACCACCTGCGCCGGGTGATGGGCGAGTGGGTCGTCAACGTCGAGCACTCGGCCAACCTGGTCGTGGTGCGCACGCCCCCGGGGTGCGCCCACGTGGTGGCCTCGGCGCTCGATCGCAGCGCGCTGGCCGGCGTGCTCGGCTCGGTCGCCGGGGATGACACCATCCTCGTGGTGGCCACCGACGCCCACGGCGGCGACGCCCTGACCGCGCAGTTCCGGGCCCTCGCCGGGCTCGACGAGTTATCGGAGGTCAAGTGACCAAGAAGGTGGTGCTCGCCTACAGCGGCGGGCTGGACACGTCGGTGGCGATCCGCTGGATGATGGAGGAGTGGGGCGTCGAGGTCGTCGCCGTGCTCGTCGACGTCGGCCAGGACCCCGCGAGCTCGGAGAGCTTCGAGGAGATCCGCGAGCGCGCGATGGCCGCGGGGGCCTCCGAGTGCGTGGTGGTCGACGCCCGCGACGAGATGGCCGAGGAGTTCTGCGCCCGCGCGATCGCCGCCAACGCGCTCTACGAGGGTCGCTACCCGCTGGTGTCGGCCCTCAGCCGGCCGGTCATCGTCCGTCACCTGGTCGACCAGGCCCGGCGCCACGACGCCACCGCCGTCGCGCACGGCTGCACGGGCAAGGGCAACGACCAGGTCCGCTTCGAGGTGGGGGTGCACGCCCTCGCGCCGGACCTCGAGGTGCTGGCCCCGGCGCGCAACTGGGGGATGACCCGGGCCGACTCGGTCGACTTCGCCCAGAAGTGGGACATCCCCATCAGGGCCACCCGGGAGAAGATCTACTCGATCGACGAGAACCTCTGGGGCCGGGCCATCGAGTGCGGGGCGATGGAGGACCCGTGGGCCGCCCCGCCCGAGGAGCCCTACACCCTCACCCGGGTGCGCACCGAGGCGCCCGTGGAGGTCGTCGTGGGATTCACCGGCGGGGTGCCCCGCGCGCTCGACGGCGAGACGATGGCGCTCGCCGAGCTCATCGGCCGGCTGAACGCCCTGGCCGGTGCGACCGGCTTCGGGCGCCTCGACATGGTGGAGAACCGCCGGGTCGGCATCAAGAGCCGCGAGGTCTACGAGTGCCCGGCGGCGCTCGCCCTGATCGCCGCCCACGAGGACCTCGAGAGCCTGGTCCTCGAGCGCGACCTCGCCCACGAGAAGCGCCGGCTCGAGACGCGCTGGGCCGAGCTCGTCTACGACGGGATGTGGTTCTCGCCCCTCAAAGAGGCCCTCGACGCCTTCGTCGCCGAGACCCAGCGCCACGTCACCGGCGAGGTCCGCCTGACCTTCACCCCGCCGGGGGTGGCCACGATCAGCGGCCGACGCAGCCCCGCGGCCCTGTACGACTACGGCCTGGCGACCTACGAGGCGGCCGACACCTTCCGTCACGCCGACTCCGAGGGGTTCGTGCGCATCTACGGGCTCGGGGTGAAGACGTGGGCCCAGCGCCAGGGCGCGCGCGACGCCACCCCGAGGCGGTCCTAGCCGTGGCGCTGTGGGCCGGCCGCTTCGAGGCGGCGACGGACGAGGCCCTCGCCGAGCTCTCCGAGAGCTTCTCGTTCGACCGCGCCCTCTACCACTACGACCTGGCGGGCTCGGCCGCCCACGTGCGCGGGCTCGCCCACGCGGGACTGCTCACCGAGGCCGAGCGCGACGAGCTGCTCGAGGTGCTCGTCGCGATCGAGCGCGAGTTCGACGCGGGGGCCTTTATCACCGAGACGGGCGACGAGGACGTCCACATGGCCATCGAGCGCCGGGCCATCGAGATCGCCGGGCCCCTCGGGGCGCGGCTGCACACCGGGCGCAGTCGCAACGACCAGGTGGCCACGACGCTGCGGCTCTTCACCCGTGACGCGCTGGCGCGCGTGGGCGAGGGGGTCCTCGACCTCGTCGACGCCCTCGTCGCGCTCGCCGAGCGCCACCCCGGCGCGCGCCTGCCCGGCTACACCCACCTCCAGCGGGCCCAGGCCGTCCTTTTGAGCCATCACCTCGGCGCCCACGCCTTCGCCCTCGTGCGCGACGTCGACCGCCTGGCCGACGCGCGCGAGCGCCTCGACGTCTCGCCCCTGGGCGCGGGCGCCCTCGCGGGCAGCTCGCTGCCGCTCGACCCCGCCTACACCGCCGGGCTCTTGGGCTTCGCGGCCCCCTTCGCGAACTCGATGGACGCGGTGAGCGACCGGGACTTCGTCGCCGAGAGCCTCTTCGCGATCGCCCTCACCGGGGTGCACCTCAGCCGGCTCGGCGAGGAGCTGGTGCTGTGGACCACGAGCGAGTTCGGCTTCGCCCGGCTCGGCGACGCCTTCACGACCGGCTCGTCGATGCTGCCCCAGAAGAAGAACTCCGACGTCGCCGAGCTCGCCCGGGGCAAGACCGGGCGCCTGGTGGGCAACCTCACCGGTCTCCTCGTCACGCTGAAGGGCCTGCCCCTCAGCTACAACCGCGACCTCCAAGAGGACAAGGAGCCCCTCTTTGACTCGGTGCGCCAGGTGCTGCTCGTGCTGCGCGCCCTCACCGGCGCGTACGGCTCGCTCGAGTTCGACGAGGGCCGGGCGGCCGCGGCGGCCGACGACGAGCTGCTCGTCGCGATCGACCTCGCCGAGGCCCTGGTGCGCGAGGGCGTGCCCT
>NCBE01000186.1 GCA_002255565.1 Actinobacteria bacterium 21-73-9 | reverse complement strand
CCGGCTCTATGTGCACGGCGACGTCGAGGCGTCCGGGGTGGGCACACAGCGGTTCCAGCCACCCCCGCCCGACCTCTCTCGGGTAGCCGGTGACGGCGAAGCTCCGGCACCAGCCCTCCCCGACGCGAAGTGCCCGGGGGTGGACCTCGATCGAGTCGGGGCCGAACGGCGTCGCCGGCTTGGCCGCTGGGCGGGGGATGCGGGCGAGCAGCTTGCTCATCGTGTGGAACCTTCCTGCGTGGGGCGATCGGTCGGGTCGAGCGGAGTGCGGTGGCGTGCGAGGGTGACCGGCTCGTCGTCAGTGGCGCCGGGGAGTCCTCCGGGCCGGGGCGGCCCGGCCGGGTCGAGGGAGCGCCCGAGGACGCTGCTTGCGGCCGCGCCGTCGAGGACGGAGAGGCTGACCCCTGCCGCAGAGAGCGCGCGCACCGCTTCGGCAGCCCGGCGCAGGAGGCGCCCGGCCCCTTCTCCGTCGGTGCTGGCCTGGCCCGCCGGCTGGCGGAGCACGACGAGCACCTCTCGGCGCAACAGGTCCCGGCTTGCGGCGAGGCCGGCCAAGAACGCGGCGTGGTCGCGCGCTGCGCGCTCCAGTGCGACGTGCGGGAGACCCGGTGCGGCGTCCAAGAGCGCGTCGATGGCGGGGCGGACGTCGAGTCGCTCGGCCCGCACGAGGACCTGGACCGGTTCGGCGAGCGAGCTCAGGAACCGGGCGAACCCGGCGACCAGGGCCTCCTGCTCGGCGGGGGTTCGCAGGCTGAAGGTGACTGCGCTCGCTCGGCAGATCACCGCCAGGCCGTCGGGCCCGAGGTCGAGCACGCCGCTGGCGTCGATCCCGGCGAGCGGGAGGCGCAGCGGTGCGGGGAGTGCGGGTGGATGGGACCCGGCTGCCTTGGCGAGGAAGCCGGGGATAGCCGGGACGCCGTCGGGTGCGGTGACGAGCCGACGGGGCGATCTGTGCTGCCGCCACGCCGCGAGCACCCACCGGTCGGCGGGGACGCCTTCCATCCGCCCGAGGGCTAGGAGGGCGGCGACGGCTGCGACGGGGACGGCGACGGCGCCGTAGGCGGCGGGCGGAACGACGTGTCGGGTGGCGGCATAGCCCGCCCACAGCACGACTGCGGCGACGGCGAGGATGGCGAGCTGGCGGGCGGTCAGGCCGGCGAGCAGCTTGTCGGGCCGGTCGACATCGGCGGGGATCCGGACCCGGCCGGTGTCCTCGGTGGGTTGCCGGCGTCCGGCGGCGGGGCTCACAGCCCGACTCCCGCGGCGAGGGCCTTGGCG
>NCBE01000134.1 GCA_002255565.1 Actinobacteria bacterium 21-73-9 | reverse complement strand
AGCGGTCCGGGGTACGCGAGCTCGGCCTTGTCGGCCAGCCGGTTGGTGGAGTGCCGCACGGCGATGAGGACCGTCGCGATGACGACGACCGCCGCGACACCGAGCGCGAGGTCGATCTTCCCCGACAGGTGGCGCAGCGTCGTGCCGGCCTCGTAGGAGACGAAGGTGTAGATCGCTGCCCACACGATGCCGCCCGCCGCGTTGGCGGGGAGGAACCTCCGCCAGCGCATCTTGCTCGTCCCGGCCAAGAAGGCGGCGTAGGTTCGCAGGATCGAGACGAAGCGGCCGAAGAAGACGACCTTGGTGCCGTGGCGGTCGAAGACGTAGCGCCCGACCTTGAGCTTGCGCTCGTCGAGGCGGACCTTGCTCCCGTAGCGCTTGGCCAGGCGATAGCCGGTTTTGTCGCCGATCCAGAAGCCGACGTTGTCGCCGCCGATAGCAGCCGCCGAGGCCACGGCGAAGATGATCCACGGGTTGAGGTGATGCGTCTGTCCGGCATAGGCGCCCGCCACGATGAGGGCCGTCTCGCCCGGCAGCGGGACCCCCAGGCTCTCGGCCGCCACGAGGAGGAACACCGCCCAGTAGCCGAGGCTCGAGACGAGGTGGTCGATGTTCATGTCGCGGATGCTTCTGCAGGTGCTTCCTCGGGTGAGGCCACGCGTGGCAGGGCGAGCGCCGCGCAGGCAGCGAGCGCCGCGGCGATGGCGGCGAACCCGGCACCGAGCCCGAACGCGCCGAACGCCCCGACGAGCGCCGGCCCGCTGGCATCGCCCAACTCCCGGCCGACCTCACCTGCCCCCATCGTCTGTCCGAGCTGGTCGGCGGGTGCGGTGGCGGCGAGCCGGGCGAACCCGAGCGGGGTGACGGCGGCCACCCCGGCGCCGATCGCGACGGCGGCGATTGCCATGGCGAGGGGCGACGACACGCCGGCGACGAGGCCGAAGCCCGCGGCGCTGACCAGGAGCCCGCCAGCGGCGAAGGCCGGATGCAGCCGCCCGCGATCGAGCCGGCGCCCGGCCCAGGGCTGGAGCAGCGCTGCGGTGGCGGCGAGAAGCGAGACGATGGCCTCGGTGGCGATCGGGTCCAGGTGGTGGCGGTAGCCGAGGACGGGCAGGAAGCCGACCCCGGCCGACAGGGAGGCCGCGCCCGCCCCGAGGAGGAGGACCGGTTGGAGGAACGACGGCCGGGCGAGCCGGCGGACGAGCTGGATCAATCCCGAGCGCGGCCGGCGGATGGGCGCAATGTCGGCCACCAGGCACTCGACCGCGAGGGCGGCGACGAATGCCACCGCGCCGAGGATCGCGAAGAGCAGCCGGTAGCCGCCGGCCACCACGAGCGCCCCGCCGATGACCGGGCCGAGCAGGTAGCCGATGCCCTTGGCGCCGCCGTAGCCGCCGAAGAGCCGGCCGGTCCGCTTCTTGCCACCGAGGGAGGCGACCGCCGCGCCGGCGCAGGGGAGAAGGCGGCTGCGGCCGATCCTTGGGCGAGACGTGCGGCTCCGAGGAGATTCGGGTCGCCACCGACGGCGAAGGCGGCCGAGGCGAGACCGAACGCGACGAGACCGCCCACCATGACCTTCTTCGCCCCCCGGCGGTCGACCACGGCGCCGAACACGGGCTTCAAGACGACCTCTGCAGCGTCGTAGATGCCGAGGATGAGCCCAAGTTCGAGCAGGGAGTCGCCACGGCCAAGGGCGTAGGCGCCGAGGTTGGCGGCGACGGCGTGGGCCCCGAAGGCGGTGACGAAGCCCGCCCCGTAGACGGGGAGGACCTGGCGGCGACGGGCGACCTCGTCGCTCGTGCTCACGGGCGCTCTCGGGCCTCATAGACGCGCTCGGCGAACTCCTCGAGCAGCTCGGCCACCGCCTTGAGGCGCCGCTCGCCAAGTTCGGCGGACGGAGCGCCGAAGAGGTCCTTTGCCCGCAGGTCGCGGTACCAGCGCCGCAGCCGGTCGAGGTTCTGCTCCTCCTCGTCCAGCTCGGCGAGGGTGAACTTCTCCTTTTCGATCTCACCGTGCAGCTCGGCCTCGGCCTTGTCGCACTCCGAGCAGAACTCGACCCACTCGGCCTCACGCTCGGCCGTGTACAGCGCTTCCACCGCGGCCAAGGTCTCCTCCGAAGCCGCGACCTCGAAGCACAGCGCCTGCCCCCCCGAGCGTTTGACGAGCGCCGTCGCCCGCTCCAGCCCTTCGTCGAAGCGGTCCCCGGTCGGGATGGCCCAGGTCGCCGACTGCAAGGCCACCGCACCTACCCGGCGCAACTCCCGCCACACCGCCACCCGATGGCGCGACTGGTCACCCGCCAGCCGGTACGTGAGGACACGCCATCCCATGTAACGAATGCTACATCTCTTCGTGTGAGTCTGTGCTACGTTCAGGTCACCGTCTGTTCATTCTCTGGTCACCAGTCAGTCACTGAAGAAAGCCCCGTGGAACCCTTCACTGCCGCACAGAGCTCAACGTCGCCGAGCCCACCAGCCGCTCTCACGGGCGTGCGGGTGCTGCCACCCAAGGGCCTCAACAGCTCGATCTACCTCGACCTCAACCACTTCTCCCGGCACACCGCGTGGGCGCACGGCTTCATGCACCACTACGCGCTCTGGCTCGGGCCCGTGCTTGTTGCCGCCGTCTTCATCGCCACGTATGCCGTGGCGTGGTGGCGACGGGCGCCACGGGCCGCCGCGCTCCTCGTCCTGGGGGGCATCGGCACGATCGTGGCTCTCGGTCTCAACCAACTCGTCGGCCATGCGGCCAAGGAGCTGCGACCCTACGTCGCTCATCCCAACGCCTTGGTCCTTGTGGCCAAGGCCAACGACTACTCATTCCCCTCGGATCACTCGGTTATCGCCGGGGGCCTCACCGTCTCGGTCCTCCTGGCGCTCGGCAGCGGAGCGTGGCGGCGTCGGCGGCACGGGCGACGTGGACTTCCCCAAGCAGAGGCGAATGGAGGGAGCGTGCCAGGGTTCGTCAAAGTCCTCGCCGCAGCCAACCTCGTGCTGGGCCTCTTCCTCTGCTTCGCTCGGGTCTACGTCGGCGCCCACTATCCCGGCGATGTCGTGGCCGGCTACCTGCTGGCCGCTGTCGCCGTGCTCGCCGTCTCCCTACTGCGACCCTTCGCCTACTGGGCCATCGATGTCGTCGAGCCGACGGTCGTGGGGAACCTCTTGCGACGCCCCGGAGCTGTATCGACCGGCGGCGATCCGGCGCCCGAGCCACAGCTTCGTTCGGCCCCGCTGGGCGACCCGCAGCGAAAGATCGCACCGTAGCGCCCCGATGAGGCCGTTGACATACCTTCAGGTGGGGAAGCCCGAAGGTCGAGGTTCAAAGCCTCCGTCCGCCGCCACGGAGGTCTTGTAGGCGTAGCCGAGTCGGCGAGCACGTCGCCCACGGCATCATCTGTCTTTCGCTTCAGCTGCTGCCGGCGCCCCTTGCCTGCACATGAAACGTCTGCTCGATCAGTTGGTCGAGGCGCTGGGCAGTCATCCCGCCTACCTGGCGACCGAGCAACTTGCCCTGAGCGGAGATGAAGAAGGTGGTGGGTAAGCCGTACACGCCGTAGTTGTTGGCGGCGCTGGCGTGCGGGTCGAAGGCGAGCGGGTACTTGACCCCGGTCTGCGAGGCGAAGCTGAGGGCGGCACCACGTTGGTCATTGGTGTCAATGCCGACGAAGGCGACACTTCCTTGGAGCCGTCGGGCGGTGGCGGCGAGGGCGGGCATCTCCTTTCGGCAGGGGGGGCACCACGACGCCCAGAAGTTGAGCACCACCGGCTTGCCAGCCCATTGGCTGAGGGCCACGGTTGCGGACGGGTCCCGGAGGCTCGGAAGGGACCACGACGGTGCGGGCTGGCCGTTCTCCTTGTCGAAGATGCCGCCAGTGGACGTGAAGATCTGGTTGGAGGTGGCGTGCAGCGTGTTGCTAGCTCGGACGATCTGGGTGATGCCGATCCCGCCAAGTGCGCCGGCCAGCGCGGCCGCCGCGGCGACGATCCACCACCGTCTCGGGGCGCGCTCGCGCG
>NCBE01000133.1 GCA_002255565.1 Actinobacteria bacterium 21-73-9 | reverse complement strand
CTCCCAGGGCGCCCCGACACGCCAGCCCTTCGCCCCGTGGCGTCGCGTGGGGCTCGACCACCCCTCGTTCATCGAGGACGCCCGCGTGGCCATCGCCCTCGGCGACCCGGCCCCGACGCCGCTTGGCCGGCTGAGTGACGAGGAGTGGAACGCCCTCAGCCTGTAGGCGGGCCGAGGGGCGCCGAGGGCGCCGTCGACTCGCTCGAGTCCTCCGCAAGGTGGCGCGCGCGTGGGCGGTGGACGACGAGCGTGGCGATCCCGGCCGCGGCGAGCACCAGGCCGGCGAGCTGGACCCCGATCGAGCCGCTGTGGGACTCCTGGCCGAGTAGGAAGTGCTCGTCGCAGGTGCGCACGAGCCCCCACACGGTCATGGCGACCCCGGTCACGAGTCCGCGGACCCGGCCCCATCCGCGGTGCTCGAGGTAGAGCAGGATCAGCCAGAGGGTGCCGTCCTCGGCACCCTGGATGAGGGGGACGGGCACCCGCTTGCCGGGCTGGCCCTGGTAGGCGAGGCCGATCCAGGAGTGGGTGAGGTGGCCGCCGCCGGCGACCATGAACTGCGGGCCGAGGACCCGTCCGAGGGCCCAGCCGGCGACGAGCGCGGGCACGAGGGCGTCGGTGAAGGCGGTGAGGGGCACCCCGGGCCACCACCGGCGCACCAGCCACAGCCCGACCACGAGCGCCGCCCCGATGCCCCCGAAGCTCGCGAGCCCGCCCTGCCACACCTCGAACCACCGGGCGGGGTCGCCCGCGTAGTACGCCCAGTTGGTTGCGACGTGCGCGCCGCGCGCCCCGACGAGCGCCGCTACGAGGAGCCAGCCGGTGAAGGGGCCGAAGCGGGTGACGTCGATCCCGCGCCCGGCGAGGCGCCGGCGCGCGTAGAGGTAGGCGACGTAGGCCGCAATCGCCAGGCCGAAGCCGTAGGTGTGAAAGACCAGCGGCCCTAGGTGGAACGAGGTCGGGAAGCCCCGCACTAGCGGGGACGGCCCAGCCCGGCGAAGCCGTAGCCGAGTCGCACCGGCGTGATGTGGACGACGGCGCCGGTGTAGGGCGCCTCGACCATCATGCCGTGGCCGATGTACATCGCCTCGTGCTCGTCGCCGCCCGGACCGTAGAAGAGGATGTCGCCGGGCTGGATGTCCCACAGGGGCACGCGCTCGGTGTCGGCGTACTGGGCGCCGGAGTAGTGGGGCAGGTAGATGCCGGCCGCCTCGTAGGCGAGCATCACCAGGCCCGAGCAGTCCACGCCCGAGCGGCTCGCGCCGCCCCAGACGTAGGGCACGCCGACCATGGAGAGGGCGAAGTCGACCGCGACGTTGGCCTTGGAGTCCGGGGGCGGGGCGGGGAAGCCGGTCACCGGTTGGGCGCTCGCCAGCTGGGTGGCCGAGCTGGCCGCGGCGGCGGCCTGGGCCTGGGCGATGAAGGTCGCGATCTGGCCCTTGACCTGGGCCAGCGTGTGGTTGAGCTGGGCCTGGATGAGGCGGGCCCTGTGGTACGAGTGGGCCATGTCCAGGGCGACGCGCAGGGCGTGACGGTCCTCGGCGCGCAGGATGCCCTTCTCCAGGGTGAGCCGGACCCGCGAGCGCTTGAGCGAGGAGATGGTGGCGTTGATGTCGCCCGCGGCCAGCTGGGTGTAGACGTTGGTCGCCCCGAGGTCGGCGCCGCTGTTGGAGAAGAGGGGGTTGTTGGTGAGAGACGCGCCGTTGGTCACGTAGGCGAAGACGACGTCGCGGCGCAGCTGGGCCGCCCCCCGGCTCACCTTGCCCTCGATCTGGGCGACGAGGTTCTTGGTGTTGGCGATCTCGTTGCTGTAGTGCGCGAGGGTGATCTTGGCCTTGTCGTAGCGCTGGCCGAGCGCGCCGACCTCGCCGTTCATGCGGTTGATCTGGCCGAGCAGGACCTTGGCCTGGGAGCGGGCGCTCGAGAGCGAGGTCGCCCCCGCGCCGGGCGCGAGAGCCAGGGCGACCGGGCCCGAGAGCCCGAGGGTCACGGCCATGGTGGAGGCCACCAGGCGCACTACGTGTCGCCCCCGCGTTCGAGGCGTCAGCACACCGTGCTCGACGTCAGGCACCGGACTAGGTTACCCGCCCGGGCGCGACGAGCCGGGGGGCGCGCCGGGCGCCCGTCGCGTCCTTCCTGGTCACATCGGGTCGAGGCGGCCCGGCGCCGAGAGGGTCGGCGGGCGCACCGTAGTCTCGGGCCCATGTCCCAGCGCTCTAGGAACCTGCCCCGCCGCTCGTGCCTGTCGACCCCGGGCTCGTCGGACCGCTTCCTCGCCAAGGCGCCCACGGCCGCGGCGGACTTCTCCTTCCTCGACCTCGAGGACTCCGTCGCCCCGAGTGAGAAGGTCGCGGCGCGCGCGAAGGTCGTCAACGCCGTGCGCACCCTCGACTGGGACGAGCGGGTGCTCTGCGTGCGGGTCAACGCCTGGGACACCCCGTGGACCTACGGCGACGTGATCGAGGTCGTCGGCCAGGCCGGGCCGCGCCTCGACGAGGTGATGCTCCCCAAGGTCCGGCGCGCGAGCGACGTCGTCGCCCTCGACCTCCTGCTCACCCAGGTCGAGCGCAACGCCGGGCTCGAGGTGGGTCACGTCGGCATCGAGGCCCAGATCGAGACGGCCGAGGGGCTCAACAACGTCGAGGAGATCTGCGCCGCGTCGTCCCGGCTCGAGTCGATCGTCTTCGGGCCGGCCGACTTCGCCGCCTCGATCGGCATGCCGGTCACCACGATCGACGAGACGATCCACCGGGGGCCCTCGACGCCCTTCTCCTACGTGCTCGCGAAGATCCTCATGGCCGGGCGGGCCAACGGGCTGCACGTGATCGACGGGCCCTTCTTGAAGGTGCGCGACCTCGAGGCGCTGCGCTTCGCGGCCTCGGTCGCGGCCGCCTACGGCTACGACGGCAAGTGGGCCCTCACCCCCGACCAGGCCCAGGTCCTCAACGAGGTGTTCTCGCCCAGCCAGGAGCTCTTCGACAAGTCCTGGGCCATCCTCGACGCCTACCGGCGCGCGACCGAGGTGGAGGGGATGGGCGCGGTGATGTTCGGCGACGAGATGATCGACGAGGCCTCCGCGAAGATCGCCCACTCGTTCGTCGCGCGCGGCGAGCGCGCGGGCATGCGCCGCAGCGCCGGCGCCTAGCGCCCCTCGAGGAGGCGCCGGGCCACCACCTTGAGACAGAGCGTCTCGTCGGCGCCCTCGAAGATCGAGAGCACCCGAGCGTCGACGAAGTAGCGGCTGACCGGGTACTCCTCGGCGTAGCCCATCCCGCCGTGGATCTGCTGGGCCTCGCGGGTGACCCACTCGGCGGCCCGACAGACGTAGGCCTTGGCCATGGAGGCCTCGAGGCCCCCCTCGCCCTCGCCCATCTGGCGCGCCACCGCGAGGGCGAACTGCCGCGAGCACTGGATGATCGCCGCCATGAGGCCGAGCTTCACCCGGGTCAGCTCGTACTCGGCGACGCGACGGCCGAAGACGACCCGGTGGCGCGCGTAGTCGAGCGCCGCCTCGTAGGCCGCCTGCATCACCCCGACGGCCCGGGCGGCCGTCTGGATCCGCCCGTTCTCGAAGCCGGCCATCTGGAAGTAGAAGCCCCGCCCGAGGCCCGCCTCGCCGCCGATCAGCCGGTCGTCGGGGACGAACCAGCCGTCGAGGCTCAGCTCGTAAGAGTGCATCCCGCGGTAGCCGAGGGTGTCGATCGGGCGGCCCTCGAGTCGCCCGTCGGGGTCGGCGCGGCCCTCGGCCGCGGCGTCTTGGGTGAAGAGGAAGCCCGAGGACTCCCCGCGGGGCTTGTCCACGAGAAAGAGCGACAGGCCCCGGTGGGCCTTGGCGCGGTCGGGGTCGGTGCGCGCGAGCAGCACGAGCACGTCGGCGCGCGCGGCGAAGGTGCACCAGGTCTTGGTCCCCGAGAGGAGCCAGCCGCCCGTCGTGCGTGTGGCCGTTGTCGTGATCCCGGCCACGTCGGAGCCGAAGTCGGGCTCGGTGACCGCGATCGCGCAGAGCACCTCGGCCGA
>NCBE01000132.1 GCA_002255565.1 Actinobacteria bacterium 21-73-9 | reverse complement strand
GTCATCAATCCTTCGGTGTCGGTCCCATAGACGCAGATGGAGGTCAGCAAATTATTCGCCGTCAGGTTGTCTCCGACGATTTCAATGCCGGCGTGCCCGAAGGTCGCGACATAGAACGCCGTCGCGCCTGTCGCGGTGTGCGCAGCGCCGCCGACCGTGTAGCTGACCTGGATGACATTGGCTGCGGACGATACAACGAAGTAAGTCTGATAGAGGTTGAACCCGTTGACGGTGGCAGCGCCCCCGGTGATCGTGCTGGACGTGCTGAATACGACCGGCATCCCTACCGGAAACTTCGTGGAATCGACAACGCCGATGTTTGCTGATCCGTTTGACGAGGTAGCCGCCTGCACGAGGGGCGGGGGGAGGGCTCCCGTAGACTCTCGCGAAAGCCTGAAGGGAGTCCCGTGCGGCGCACCAAGATCGTTGCCACCATCGGTCCGGCCTCGGAGTCCTCGGAGCGCCTGGCCGAATTGGTAGCGGCGGGGGTGGACGTCTTTCGGCTCTCCTTCGCCCACGGCGACATCCCCTCGGGCATCGAACGGCTCCGCCGGGTGCGCGCGGCGGCCCCCGACGTCGCGATCATGGTCGACCTGCCCGGACCCAAGATCCGCGCGGGGTCCTTCGGCACCTCGGCGGTCACCCTCGAGGTGGGCGAGGAGTGCGAGCTCGTCGAGGGCGTCGACGAGACCTCCACCGCCGAGCGGATCGTGGTCGAGCGCGCCGACGTGGTCGGTCTGCTGCGCCAGGGTGACAAGGTCCACATCGGCGACGGCGGGGTCTCGCTCGAGGTCGTGCGGCCCGGGACGCCGGCGCTCACCCGGGTGATCTCGGGCGGGGCGGTGATGGGCAAGCCCGGCCTCTCGCTGCCGAGCTCGATCATCAGCGAGCGCCTGCCCACCGAGGGCGACCGGGCCCGGATCCAGGCCCTGCGCGACGAGGAGTTCGAGATCCTCGCCGTGAGCTTCGTGCGCTCGGCCTTTGACGTCGAGTCGGTGCGCGCGGTGCTCAGCCGCGACGACGTGATGATCATGGCCAAGATCGAGACCGGCGAGGCCATCGACAACCTCGACGAGATCATCGAGCACGCCGACTCGATCATGGTGGCGCGCGGCGACCTCGGGGTGCGCCTGCCCATCGAGGAGGTCCCGCACCTGCAGAAGGAGATCGTGCGCTCGGGCATCCGCTACGCCCGGCCCGTCGTGGTGGCGACCCAGATGCTCGAGTCGATGACCCACGCGCGCATGCCGACGCGCGCCGAGGTGACCGACGTGGCGAACGCCGTGCTGGACGGGGCGAGCGCCGTGATGCTCTCGGCCGAGACGGCCATCGGCGACGACCCGGTGGGGGTCGTCCAGACGATGGACCGCATCGTGCGCCGCGCCGAGCGCTCCTTCCCCTACGCCGAGTGGGGCGCGTCGCTGGGCGTCCAGCGCCTCACCGCCTCCTCGACCCAGGCGACGCGAGTGACCGCGGCGGTGACCGGGGCGGCGTGGCGCGCGGCGATGGACGAGAAGGCCGTGGCGATCGTCGCGTGCACCCGTTCGGGGCTGACGGCCCGGGCCATCTCGCGGTTCCGCCCGCCCATGCCCATCGTGGCGATCACCCCGAGCCGGGCCACCGCCCGCCAGTTGGCCTCGTCCTGGGGCGTCCAGGAGGTGGTGCTGTCGGCGGCCAGCGACATCGAAACCCTCTGCGAGGTCGCCGTCAGCGAGCTCAAGCGCATCGGTCTCGCCCGCCGGGGAGACGCCGTCGTCTTGATGGCGGGCTCGGCCTCGGGCGGCGCGGCCGTCACCGACACGGTGAGGATGCTCATCGTCCCCTAGCTCTCGAGCGCGCGCAGCGCCATGCGCGCGAGGAGGGGTGCGACCGGGGCCCCGGTGCGGTCCGGGCCGCTGTGCGAGGTCGAGTTCAAGAGCCCGAAGGCGCCGTGGACCCGCACGCGCGCCTCGGTCACCGCGAGGTCGGGGCGGACCCGGCGCAGCGCGCCGACCCAGAGCTCGAGGTACGCGCGCTGCAAGGAGCGCACCCGGCGAGCCGACGGCGCCGAGAGGTTCGCGAGGTCGCGGTCCTGCACCCGGATGAGGTCCGCGCCCGTCAGGGCGAAGTCCGTGTGGAAGGCGACGAGCCCCGCGAGGGCGGCCCCGGGGTGGGGCGCGTCGGCGACGACGGCGAGGGCTCCCGCGAGGAGGGACTCGCTCACCCCCACGAGGAGCTCGCCGAGCACGGCGTCCTTGCTCGCGAAGTGCTTGTAGACCGCCGGGCCGCTGATGCCCACGGCCTCGCCCAGCCCCTCGATCGTGACCCCGTGGAAGCCGCGCTCGGCGAAGAGGCGGGCCGCGGCCGCGAGGATCTGGTCGCGCCGGGTCGCCCCGGCGGGGTCGCGGATGTAGGACAGGACGGACGACACGGGAGCCTCTAGCGACGGAGGTTAGTCGTTGCTAACCTTGCCGGGATGACCGTCCCGCCGCCACGCGAGTGCCGGGCAACGTGACCGGGCGCGTCGGTCACGCGCTGTCGGCCGCGTCGCCCGACGCCGTGGCCCACCGCGCGGCGAACCTCGCCCTCGTCGCGGACCTGCGGGCCCGCCTCGAGGCCGCCCGGCTCGGCGGACCCGAGGAGGCGCGCCACCGCCACGTCGAAAGGGGCAAGCTGCTGCCCCGCGAGCGCGTCGAGCGCCTCCTCGACCCGGGGACGGCGTTCTTGGAGCTCTCGCCCCTCGCCGCGACCGGCCTCTACGACGACGAGGTGCCCGGGGCCGGGATCATCACCGGGGTGGGCCGGATCGCGGGGCGCACGTGCGTCGTGGTCGCCAACGACGCCACCGTGAAGGGCGGGACGTACTACCCGATGACGGTGAAAAAGCACCTGCGGGCCCAAGAGGTCGCCCTGGCGAACCGCTTGGCGTGCGTCTACCTTGTCGACTCCGGCGGCGCGTTCTTGCCCCGCCAGGACGAGGTCTTCCCCGACCGGGACCACTTCGGGCGGATCTTCTTCAACCAGGCGCGGATGAGCGCGGCCGGCGTCGCCCAGATCGCCGGCGTGCTGGGGTCGTGCACGGCCGGCGGCGCGTACGTGCCGGCGATGAGCGACGAGGTCGTCATCGTGCGCGGGCAGGGGACCATCTTCCTCGGCGGCCCGCCCCTGGTGCGGGCGGCCACCGGCGAGGTCGTGACGGCCGAGGAGCTCGGCGGCGCCGAGCTGCACGCGACGCGCAGCGGCGTCGTCGACCACCTGGCCGAGGACGACGCCGAGGCGCTCGACACGATCCGCTCGATCGTGGCGACCCTGCCGCCCGACTCGACGCCCGCGTGGTCCCTCGAGCCGGCCGAACCACCGGCCTTCGCCCCCGAGGAGCTCTACGGCGTCGTGCCGGTCAGCGCCCGCACCCAGTACGACGTGCGCGAGGTGATCGCGAGGCTCGTCGACGGCTCCGCCCTGCTCGAGTTCAAGCCCGACTACGGGACCACCCTGGTCACGGGGTTCGCGCGCCTGCACGGCCACCCGGTCGGGATCGTCGCGAACAACGGCGTCCTCTTCTCGGAGTCGGCCCTGAAGGGGGCCCACTTCATCGAGCTGTGCAACCAGCGGCGCGTACCCCTGGTGTTCCTCCAGAACATCTCGGGCTTCATGGTGGGTCGCGACTACGAGGCCGAGGGGATCGCCAAGCACGGCGCCAAGATGGTCACCGCGGTGGCCTGCTCCACGGTGCCCAAGCTCACCGTGGTGATCGGGGGCTCCTTCGGCGCCGGCAACTACTCGATGTGCGGGCGCGCGTACGACCCGCGCTTCCTCTGGATGTGGCCGAACGCCCGGATCTCGGTGATGGGCGGCGACCAGGCGGCCAACGTGCTGGCGACGGTGAGACGCGAGGGCGTCGAGCGACGCGGGGGCGAGTGGCCCGCCCCCGAGGAGGCGGCCTTCAAGGACGCGATCCGCGACCAGTTCGAGGGCCAGGGCGAGCCCTACTACTCGACGGCCCGGCTCTGGGACGACGGGATCATCGCCCCCGCCGAGAC
>NCBE01000024.1 GCA_002255565.1 Actinobacteria bacterium 21-73-9 | reverse complement strand
GTCCTCCCGGGTCTTCGGGCGCACCACTCCCGAGGTAAAGCGCGAGATGGTCACGGCGCTGCGGGCGCGGGGCCACACGGTCGCGATGACCGGCGACGGGGTCAACGACGTCCTGGCGCTGAAGACGGCCGACCTGGGCATTGCCATGGGCTCGGGCGCGGCGATCACCCGCGGCGTCGCCCAGTTGGTGCTGCTCGACGACGACTTCGACGTGATGCCCTCGGTGGTCGCCGAGGGCCGTCGGGCGCTGGCGAACATCGAACGCGTGGCGGCGCTCTTTTTCACCAAGAACATCTACTCGCTGGTGCTGTCGGTCGTCGTCTCGATCGTCGGCTCGTCCTACCCCCTGCTGCCGCGCCAGCTCACCCTCGTCGGGACGGTCGCCATCGGCATCCCGGGATTCTTCCTCGCCCTCGGACCCAACGACCGGCGCTTCGAGCCGGGCTTCTTGCGCCGGGTCCTCACCCTCTCGGTGGTCGCCGGGGCGGTCTCGGCCGCGGCCATCCTCGCCGCCTACGCCCTCGCCCGCTCGAACGGCGCACCGACCGCCACGGCCCGCGTGGCCGCGGTGACGGCCGCGGCGGTGGTGACCCTGTGGCTGATCGCCGTCGTCGCGCGGCCCGTCACGCGTGGCCGGCTCGCCCTCGTCGTGGCGATGGCGGCCCTCTTCCTCGTCGCCTACGCCTGGGGACCGGCCGCGCGCTACTTCGACCTGGCGACCCACCCCGGCGGGCCGGTCGAGCTCGGCGCGCTCGCCCTGGGCGTCGCCGGCGCGCTCGTCGTCGAGACGGTCACGCGCGTGGCCCCGCTGCGCGGGCGAATCCTGCCCCCTTCGGTCACCGCCGTCCCGCGGGGGCGACGGGCTCCTCGGGCGACGACTCGGCGAGGGTGAAGTAGCTCTCTTCCTCTTGGTCCATGTGCAAGCGCAGGATCGCCTCGAGGCCGTAGAGGGCGCGGCGAACCTCAGCCACGTCGGGTGCGCCCAGGGGTGCACCCTCGAGGTCGGTGGCGAGCTGGGCCAGCCGGCGGGCCCGCGCCACGATCTCGCGGTGGGCCCGGCTCATGGTGGCGGTCGGGTCCACCCCGCCCAGGGAACGCGCGAGCAGCGGGTAGAGCGTCGCCTCCTCGAGCTGCTCGTGGGCGACGACGTCGTGCTCGAGACGGCGCGAGAGGTCCGCGAGCGCGCCGCCGAACCCCGCGGGGCCGGCCCGGTCGAGCCCGTCGGCCACCTCCACCAGCTCGGCGAGCGCCGCCCGCTCGGGCCCGTGCTCGGCGCGCAGCGCGGCGATGGCCTCCTCGGCGCGGTGCGGGAGGGACACCTCGGCCCGGGGGCGGCGAAGGACGCGCAGGGCGTTCGCGATCGCCACGACGTCGATGCCCTCCTGGGCGAGCGCCCCCCAGACCGCCGGCAGCAGCCCGGCCGTCGCCACGCCCATCGCGCCGAGCGAGAGAGCCATTCCCACCACGACGCTCTGCAAGGCGATCCGTCGCGACCGGGCCGCGATGGCCCGGGCGTCGCCAATGCGGTCCAGGCGGTCCACGGTCAAGACGACGTCGGCCGCCTCGGACGACGCGGTCGCCCCGCGCGCGCCCATGGCGACGCCGACGTCGGCCAGCGCGAGCGCCGGCGCGTCGTTGATGCCGTCGCCCACCATCACGGTGGGGGCGAGGGCGCGCTCGGCGCGCACGACGTCGAGCTTCTCCTCGGGCGAGCACTCGGCGACGACCTCGTCGACGCCGACCAAGTCGCCCACGAGGTCGCCGACCTCGCGCCGGTCCCCGGTGACCATGACGACGCGCGCGACGCCGTGACGACGCAGGACTCGCAGGGCGTGGGCCGCGTCGGCGCGCACCGGATCGGTGACGAGCACGACCCCACGGGGCTGCCCGTCGAGCGCCACGTAGATCCCCGTCGCGCCCTCCCAGTGGACCCGACGGCGCGCGACCTCGACCCACGCCGGCGCGCTCTCGGTGACCCCCGCCCACTCGGCCGTCCCCACCGCCACGCGCCGGCCCGCGACGTCGCCCACCGCGCCACGCCCCGCCTCCTCGCGCACGGCCGAGGGGACCTCGAGGGGGAGGTCGCGCCGGCGGGCCTCGCGCACGACCGCGGCGGCCAGGACGTGCGTCGAGGTCTGGTCAAGGCTGGCCGCGAGCCGCACGACCTCGTCGGGGTCGCCCCCGACGCCGGTCACGACGCCGACCACCTCCGGTCGGCCCATGGTGATGGTCCCGGTCTTGTCGACGAGCAGCGTCGTGCAGCGCGCCAGGCGCTCGAGCACGGCCGCGCCCTTCACCACGACGCCGCGGCGCGCGGCGCGCGACAGCCCCGACGCGAAGGCCACCGGGGAGGCCAGGATCAGCGGGCACGGCGTGGCGACGACGAGCACGGCGACCGCGCGCGAGGCCCCACCGAGCCCCCAGGCGACGGCGGCGACCACGGCGGTCGCGGCGAGGAAGTAGAGGGAGTAGCGGTCCGCGAGGCGCACGAAGGGCGCCGGGTTGCGCTCGGCCTCCTCGGTGAGGCGCACGACGTGGGCGTACGTGCTCTCGCTGACCTCGACGGTGACGGTCATCTCGAAGGGCGGTCCGGCGTTGGTCACCCCGCTGCGCAGCGGCGTGGCCGCCTCACGCGACACCGGAAGGGGCTCGCCGGTGAGGGCTGACTCGTCGAGGACGGCCGGTCCCGTGAGGTCGCCGTCGGCCGGGACGACCTCGCCGGTGGCGACGAGGAGCACGTCGCCGACCTCCACCTCGTCGGCCGCCACCGTCACGATCCGGTCACCGACGCGCCGGTGCGCCACGGTCGGGGCCCGCTCCACGAGGGCGCGCAGGTCGCGGCGCGCGCGCCCCTCGGCCCACGCCTCGAGCGCGCGACCGGTGGCCACCATGACCGCGACCACGCCGGCGGCCAATAGCTCGCCGGTCGCGAGCGCCCCGACGAGGGCCACCAGGGCGATGACGTCGACGCCGAGCCGGCGGGCCCGCAGACTCGCCGTGGTCTCGGCGAGGCTGTAGAGGGCCCCCACGACGCCGGCGGCGAACCACGGCCCGTCGACCGCCCCCGAGGGGGCGCCGACGGCGCGCGCCACGAGCCCCGCGACGAGCAGACCGAGAGTCCCGGCGAGCACGACGCCGGACACGACGAGCGCCGGGCGGGTCCTCTTGCGGTCCGGCGACGAGGCCCGTCGGCGCGGGGAGACCGGCTCAGCGCGCGACGGGGAGCTCACGGCGCGGTGTCGTCAGAGATCACCTTCCACCCCGCGGGCAACAGGGCGACGGTGGCGTAGGTGGTGGCCGAGCCCGTCACGGGGTAGGGGCGGTGCGTCACGCGGACCAAGACGGCCCGGCGAGCGTTCTTGGGCACGACGCCGACGTAGCCAGCCCGGCCGCCGTCGGGGTTCGCGCACCAGTGGGTTCCGACGCGCTCGAGCGCGAGGTTGAGCACCCACACGCGATTGCGGTAGACGCGGAGCGGTGTGAGGTGACGGGCCCGGTAGTAGTAGACGAGGGTGGCCTTCACGACCGGGGTGATCGGCGTGAAGGGCCAGGTCGAGAGCGTCGGGCACGGGGGGAGGGTCGTCGCCGAGGCCGCCGACGGGCCGACGACGCCCGCGGGACCGAGGGTGAGCGCGCCGGAGGCGACGATGCCCAGGGTGAGCGCCGCGGCAAGTCCCCTCCAGCCTCGACGGGCCTGCGTGACGCGGTGGCGCCCCTGGATCGAGTCGTGGGTCGCGCGCACGGCGACTCCTTCCTGCCGTCGAACGGCCCCGCTACGGGGACCTTACGGCTCGCGTGCACGGTCCCCCTAGGGGCGAAGGTCATTCACACCGGGGGCGGCGCCGGATCGACCGGGACCGAGCCGGTGACGAGCGCGCGAGTGGGGGGCCCGGCGGGGCCGTGACTCCTGCGAGCGTGGTCCCGCGTGTCTCGGTCCGAGATCCGCACGGCGCCGAGGGCCCACGAGGCACCTCGACCTCGGACGCGCCTAGGTGGCGAGGTCGCGCCGGTCATAGCCCCACAGCGAGAGGGCCAGCAGGACCACGACGACCACGGCGAGCACGGCGAGGTTCGCGGGGCGCAGTCCCGTGGTGAGCGGCTGGTGCCCGAGGGCCTGGTTCCACAAGGAGAGCCACTCCACGCGCTGGAAGGCGCTCACCATCGGGGCGAGCGCCGAGAGCAGGTAGCTGGCCACGGCGAGGGCCGTCGCGACCCCGCGGCCCAGCCCGCGCGACCCGCTCGCCGCGCCCACCGCCAGGGCCAAGGTGGCGAAGGCGAGGGCGAAGGCCGACGAGCCCAGGACCGCCGCGCTGAGACCGGCCCACCCGACCGAGAGCGAGAAGAGCGGGCCGAGCAGTCCGAGGGTGCCCTCCAGGACCGCACCGAGCCACAGGGTGCCCAGCGCGAGGGCCACCCACTTCTCGAGCAGGACCCGGCGCCGCGACACCGGGTTCGCGAGCAGCAGGTCGATGGTGCCGCGCTCCTCCTCGCCCGCCGCGAGATCTGATCCCCACAAGATGGCGAAGAGCGCCAGCAGCATCGGGGCGATCACCGAGAAGATCTCGGCCCCGAGGTAGCCCGGCCCCGTGGTGAAGTCGGTGACGTTGAAGAGCTTGCGGAAGACTTCGGGGTAGGCCTCGAAGATCTTGACGAAGGCCTTGTTGTCGTGGATCGTGGGGAAGACCGAGAGCATCACCACGCAGTAGGTGGCGATGCCCACCGACCAGCCGACGAGGCTCCGGCGCTCCTCGCGCAACGAGCGGGCGAGCACGCCGCGGCGCGGCCAGGGCCGGCGCCCCCTATCGCGAGGAGCCGTCATAGTAAGAGAGGAACACTTCTTCGAGGCTCGGCTCGTGAACCGACAGGTCGAGCACGTCCAGTCCGGCCAGGGCGGCGAGGAGCGGGTTGAGGCCGCCGGCGACCTCGAGGCGCAGCCCGTCGTCGAGCCGCTCTCGCACGGTGACGCCCGCGACTCCCTCCAGGGCCGCGAGGCCCGCCGGCGCGCCCACGCGCACCTCGACCGCGTGGATGGCCCGGGCCCGGATCTCGGCGACCCGCTCGATCGCGATCAGCCGGCCGTCCTTGATCAGTCCCACCCGGTCGGCGACCTCGGCGACCTCGCTCAGCACGTGCGAGGAGAGGAACACGGTCCGACCGGCGGCGGCGGCCTGGCGCAGGCGACGGTGCACCGTGCGCTGCACCAGGGGGTCGAGCCCGACCGTCGGCTCGTCGAGGACCAGCAGGTCGGGCTCGTTCATCAACGCCCCGACGAGTCCGACCTTCTGGCGGTTGCCCCGCGAGAGCGCTCGGACCGGCCGGTCGAGCTCGAGGTCGAACTCGCTCGCCCAACGCTCCACGGTCGCCTCGTCGGGCCCGCCGCGCAGGCGGGCGAAGTGCGCCAGCGTCTCGCGGGCGCTGAGCCGCTCGTAGAGCGCGAGCTCGCCGGGCAGGTAGCCGAGCCGTCGGTGCACCGCGACCGCGTCGCGACGCGCGTCGAGGCCGAAGAGCCGCACCGTTCCGCTCTGGGGCCGGATGAGGTCGAGCAGCATCCGGATCGTCGTGGTCTTGCCGGCGCCGTTGGGCCCGAGGAAGCCGAACACCTCGCCCCAGCCCACCTCCAGGGTGAGCTCGCGCACACCGCCCCCGCCCCGGTAGACCTTGGTGACACCGGCGAGGGCGACGGGCGGCTCACCTCGTGGCGCGGAGGAGTCGCGGGCTCGCGTCGGGCTCGACCCCACCAACGCGGCCGACGCGAGCCTCCGCGTCGTCTCGGCGGCTACCGGTCCCGGCCCGGTCGCGTCGGTGGCGGATGGGGCGTCGATCGCTCAGCGCTCCTTCTGGCGGTCCCAGTAGCGGTGGGGCCGATGGGGGTTGTGGTGAGACTGGTACTGGAAGAGTCCGCGCGTGCGTCCCCGCACACGCCGCCACCGGCGGACCCAGTGCACTGCGTTGTTGGCCATGGCGACCTCCTCACCCCGACCGTAGGCCGGTCGCGCTCCCTCCGACGAGGGACGTAGGTCCCCACGTGACCATGGCCCGGGTCGCGCCCGCCCTAGCCTTCGACCGTGGAGGTCGCCTTCGACGCGGTGGTCTGGTACTGGCGGGGCCCTTCGCCGTTCCACTTCGTCACCGTCCCGCCCGACGGCGCCGAGCTCATCGGCGCGCTCGCACCGACCCTCTCCTACGGCTGGGGGTGCGTCCCGGTGCGGGGCCGGGTGGGCGCGACCGCGTTCGTCACGTCCCTCTTCCCGCGCGACGGCGGCTACGTCGTGCCGCTCAAGGCCGCCGTGCGCGCCGCCGAGGGGCTCGAGGTCGGCGACGTCGCGTCGGTCGTGCTCGACCTGGGCTGAGCCACGCGGACGGGCCGTTCTCTGTCACGCTGGGGTCGTGGCCGACCGCCTCGCCCGCCTGCTCGACCCCCTCGACCGCCTCCAGCGACGCACCCCGGCCCTCGCCTTCGCGGTGGCGGTCGTGCGCAAGATGTCCGACGACCGCGGTGGCGACCTGGCGGCCCTCGTGGCCTACTACGGCTTCCTCTCCGCCGTGCCCCTGCTCCTCGTCTTCGCCTCGATCGTGGGCTTCGTCCTGCACGGCGACCCCGGGCTTCGGGCACGGGTGCTCTCGAGCGCCGTGCGCAGTTTCCCCACGCTCTCGGGGGTCCTCGACTCGTCGGTCAACGGCAGCGGGGTCGCCCTCGGATTCGGCGCCCTGTGGGCTCTATGGGCGGGGCTCGGCGTGACCCGAGCCCTCGAACGGGCGATGAACGCGATCTGGAACGTGCCGCGCGCCGAGCAGCCCGGCCTCGCGCGCTCGAGCGCGCGAGGGCTCGCGATGCTCGCGGCGCTCGGCCTGCTGACCATGGTCTCGACGGCCCTCGCGGGGCTGCCGCTCGCCCACGCGCTCTCGCCGGTGGCGTCCGCGACCCTCGGCCTGGCGGGCGCCCTCGTGGTGAACGGGGTGCTCTTCTTCCTCGCCTTCGAGCTCTTGACCAACCGACGCCTCGGCCTCAGCGCCTCCTGGCCCGGTGTCGTGATGGGGGCGATCGCCTGGACCGCGCTGCAGGGGGTGGGCACCCTCTACATCGGACACGTCGTCGCCCACGCCTCGCGCTACTACGGCCCCTTCGCGGCGGTGGTGGGCCTCCTCGCCTGGGTCTACCTCGGCGCCCAGCTCCTCGTCTACTGCGGTCAGGTCAACGTCGTGCGCGCCGAGCACCTCTGGCCGCGGAGCCTGCGCGGCCGCGAGACGGCCGCCGACGAGCGCGCGCGAGGGAGGGCCCGGCGCGCCCCGGACCGTTCGTAGCGACGACCCGGGCGCCCACCGTCGGCCCTGGTGCGCGCGCGCTGCGGTGCGCCTAGGGTGCCCGGTGGTGTCCCCCGCGGTCCCGACTCCCCCCGACGGCGCGCCCCGCCCGCCGCGGGCGGGCTCGAGCGACGTGAGTTCGCCGAGCCCCGTCGACCCGGGCGACGTCATGCCCCGCGGGACCCACGCCTCGAGCGCCTGGGCAATCGTCGTGGTGATGGTCGGGGTCATGATCACCGCGGTCGACACCACGATCGTCGTCCTCGCCCTGCCCGCGATCGAGCGCAGCCTGCACGTCGCGCTCGACTCGGTCATCTGGGTCGTGATCGGCTACCTCCTCATCATCACGCTGCTCGCCACCCAGGTCGGGCGCCTCGGCGACATGTTCGGGCGCGTGCGCATGTACGAGGCCGGCTTCGTGGTCTTCATCCTGGGCTCGGCCCTGTGCGCGCTGGCCTGGGACGAGGCCTCGATCGTCGCGTTTCGCCTCCTGCAGGGTGTCGGCGGCGCCTTGGTGAGCGCCAACAGCGGCGCCATCATCGCCGAGCTCTTCCCCAAAGAGCAGCGCGGCAAGGCCTACGGCTACAACGGCGTCGGCTTCAGCGCCGGGGCCGTTCTGGGGATCCTGCTCGGTGGGGCGATCGTGACCTACGTCTCGTGGCGCTGGATCTTCTGGATCAACGTCCCGATCGGACTGGTCGGGGTGGGCCTCGCCCTGCGGCTGCTGCGCGAGCACGGGACCCGGGTCCGTCACCGACTCGACCTCGCCGGCATGGCGACCCTGGGGCTCGGACTCTACGGCGTGCTGTGGTCGGTGACCACGCTCGCCACCGACCCCCTCGACGCGACGATCCTGGGCTACCTCATCGGTGGCGTGGCGTTCCTCGCCCTCTTCGTGCTCGTCGAGCGGCGGGCCGCCGAGCCCATGCTCCCCCTCTCGCTCTTCGCGGTCCCCACGATGACCCCGTCCCTGCTCGCCTCGTTCTTCCAGGGACTCGCGAACTACGCCGTCCTCTTCCTCGTGATCATGTACCTGCAGGGAGCGAGGGGCCTCACGCCGATCCACGCGTCGCTGCTGCTCATCCCCGGCTACCTCGTCGGCGCGGCGGCCGGTCCGGCGGCCGGCCGCCTGGCCGACCGGGTCTCCCCGGTCGTGCCGGCCACGATCGGACTGGCCCTGCAGGTGGTGGCCCTGTTCATCTACGCCCACCTCTCGGTCACCACCGGCCTCTGGGTGGTCGTCGCGGGCAGCGTCGTCAACGGGCTCGGCGCCAGCTCCTTCTTCCCCGCCAACAACTCGGCGGTGATGAAGGCCTCCCCGCCCCAGGCGTTCGGCATCTCGTCGGGAATGCTGCGGACCTTCGCCAACGTCGGCATGGTCTTCTCGTTCTCCCTGGCCATGCTGATCGCCTCGCACAGCATCAGCCGCCGACTGGCCTTCGCCATCTTCGTCGGCTCCACCAGCCTCGGGCACGGGCTGGCCGCGGCCTTCACGGCGGGGCTGCACAACGCCTTCTACGCCTCGATGGGGCTCATGGCCCTGGCGGCCCTCTTCTCGCTGAGCCGCGCTCGGACCCCGGGGCGATCGGGCCGGGAGCGGTGAGCCGACCGGGCCGCCCCGCCGTCACGGATGATACCCCAGGGGGTATAATGGATGACAGCAGCCCGAGCACCGAGGAGAGACCGTGGCCACCGTCCAACTGACCCGAGAGAGCTTCGAGTCCACCGTCGCGAACAACGACATCGTCCTGATCGACTTCTGGGCGAGCTGGTGCGCGCCGTGCCGGATGTTCGCCCCCGTCTACGAGTCCGCCTCGGAGACCCACGGCGACGTCGTCTTCGCCAAGGTCGACACCGAGGCCGAGCAGGAGCTCGCCGCCGGCTTCGGCATCATGTCAATCCCGACCCTGATGGTCTTCCGCGACCAGATCCTCCTCTACGCCCAGCCCGGAGCCCTGCCCCAGGCCGCCCTGGAGGATCTGATCGGCAAGGTGAAGGCGCTCGACATGGACGAGGTCCGCCAGTCCATCGCCGAGCAGGCCCCCGCCCAGGCCTGACGCCCGAAAGAGGAGCCGTGGACGCCATCGAAGTAACCCTGACGCAGCCCTTCGCCGAGGCCGAGGCCGAGGTCCGCCGCGCGCTCGCCACCGAGGGCTTCGGCGTGCTGAGCGAGATCGACGTCGCCGCGACGTTCAAGTCCAAGCTCGACCTCGAGCGGCCGGCCCTCAAGATCCTCGGCGCCTGCAACCCGGTCTTCGCCCACCGGGGGCTGAGCGCCGACCCCTCGCTCGCCCTCGTGTTGCCCTGCAACGTCGCCCTCGAGGACGTCGGCGAGGGGCGCACGCGGGTGGCCCTCGCCGACCCGCGCGCGATGTTCGCCCTCGGCGACCCCGATCGCACCTCCCAGGACCTCGCGCTCGCCGACGACGTGTACGCGGCGCTGCGCCGGGTGGCCGACCGACTCGGCGCGTGAGCGCGGGCGCGCCGGGCGACGGCCTGCCCGCGGCGACGTCGGTCCTCGCGGTCTGCGCCCACCCCGACGACGAGAGCTTCGGCCTCGGGGCGGTCCTGACGCGCTTCGCGGTCTCCGGCGCGCGGGTGTCGATGCTGTGCTTCACCCAGGGCGAGGCGTCGACGCTGGGCCTCACCGATCGCCCCCTCGGCGAGGTCCGCCGCGAGGAGCTCGCCGAGGCCGCGGCTGTCCTCGGCGTCGCCCGGGTCGAGCTGCTCGACTACCCCGACGGGGGCCTCCCCAAGGTCCCGCTGGAACGCCTCGCCCGGAACGTCGCCACGGCCGCCGACGAGGTCGCGGCGGACCTTCTCGTCGTCTTCGACGAGGGCGGCATCACCGGTCACCCCGACCACGTGCGCGCGACCGAGGCCGCGCTCGAGGGGGCCCCCCTCACGCCGGTGCTCGCCTGGAGTCTGCCGCGCGAGGTCGCCGACGCGCTCAACGCCGAGTTCGGCGCCGGCTTCGTCGGCCGCGGCGCCGACGGCGTCGACCTGCGCCTCAACGTCGACCGGGGGATCCAGCGCCTCGCCATCGCGTGTCACGCGAGCCAGGCCACCGACAACCCGGTCCTGCGCCGTCGCCTCGAGCTCCAAGGCGACGCCGAGACGCTCCGGTGGCTCCGCCCCCCGCCGGCGACGCCCTCGGGCGACACGGCCGAGGCGCGACGTCGCGACGTCGCCGCGCAGTGGGACCCTCGCTACGGCGCCGGCGGGCGCGTCTTCACGACCGAGCCCTCCGAGGCGCTCGTCGAGCTCGTCTCGGGACTCGTCCCCGGCCGGGCCGTGGACCTCGGGGCCGGCGAGGGGCGCAACAGCCTCTGGCTCGCCCGACGGGGCTGGCGGGTCGTCGCGGTCGACGCCTCGCGGGTCGCCCTCGACCGGCTCGAGGCGGCCGCGGCCGACGAGGGGCTCGCGGTCGAGACGGTCGTCGCCGACCTGACCGGCTACCTCGACGCCGAGGGGCTCGCCGGGCGCCGGTTCGACCTGGCGCTGCTCGCCTACGTCCACCCCGCGCCCGACGAGCGCGACGCCCTGCTCGAGACCGCGGCCCGGGCCCTCGCCCCCGGGGGGCACCTCCTCGTCGTCGGCCATCACCGCTCGGCCCTCGGCCGTTCCGGCCCGCCCGACCCCGCCCGGCTCTACACCACCGACGACCTGCGTCGGGTCGTCGGCGTCGAGGTGATCTCGCTCGGAGAGCGCACGGGCGCGAACGACGCTCGCGACGAGAGCACCGACGTCGTGCTGTGGGCGCGCCGGCCCGGCGAGCCGACGAGCGCACCGGCCCCCTGAGCCGGCGGCCGGCCCGGCCCCGCGGCGGGCGGCCCCTCGATAGGGTTCGCCCCGTGTCGTGCGCCCCGCCCCGAGCCACCCCAGCCCGGTGACGGTCCTGCTCGTCGTCGTGGCGGTGGGATTCGCCTACTCGATGGGTGCCCACTACACGGGTGCGTGCATGGGCATGCCCCACGCCCTCGGCGCCGTCTCGGAGCGCGGGGCCCTCCTCCTCATGGCGCCACTCGCCCTGTTCGGCGCGGCCCTCGCCTCGCACGGGGTCGAGCGCACCGTCGGCGGCGGCCTGCTCGGCGGGCGCGGCCTCACGGTCGCGGGCATGGTCGTCGTGATCGCGGTCGCGCTCGGCCTCACCAGCCTCTTCACCTGGCGCCGGCTCCCCACCTCGACCATCCAGATCCTCGTCTTCAGCGTCGTCGGCGCGGGGGAGGCCGCCGGGCTGCCTGTCCGGTGGGCCCACGTGGCGACCCTCGCGGTCCTCTGGGTCCTGGCGCCGTTCGTGGCGGCGGGGCTCGGCTACCTCTTCACCCGACTGTTCGACCGCGTCGCGGGGGTGCGGCTCGTCCCGGGGGCGTCTGGCCCGGCGGGAGTCGCGCGCGCGCTCGGCCCGGGTCTCGTGGCCGTCGGCGCCCTGGCGTCGTTCACGATGGGCGCGAACGACGTCGCCAACGCCACCGGCTCGCTCGTGGGCACCCACGTCCTCGGACCGCTCGGGGCGGGGACGCTCGGGGGCCTCGGTCTCGCGGCCGGCGTCCTCACCTGGGGTCGACCCCTCCTCTCGAGAATCGCCTTTGACGTCGTCGAGGTCGACCGGCCGATGGCCACCGCCGCCCAGCTCGTCCAGGCCCTGGTCGTGCTCGTCGCGGTCGCGAACGGTTACTTCACCTCGATGAACCAGGCCCTCGTGGGCGCGATGGCCGGGGCGGGGCTCGCCCGCGGGCGCGAGACGGTGCGAGGCTCGACCCTCGCGGGCATCGTCCGGGGGTGGCTCGTCGGACCGGGGGCCGGCGTCGTGCTGGCCTACGCGCTGACCCGCCTCGCCGTCGCCCTCGGGGGCGCCCATTCGGTCGCGGCACCCTAGGCCGGACGTCCCCCCTGGGGGCCCGCCTCGGGACAGGACCCGGGGCGTCGATGGGACGACCGAGGAGTCCCGCGACCGACGAGCGCGAGATCGGAGCGGGAGCCGACGCTCGACGCGGGGGCCGCGGGGCGAGACCCTCTCGAACGATCTCGCCCGAGCGTCCCGGGGCGCCGCGAACCGTGACCTTCTCCCCTACCCGCTCGCTCGGGCGAACCCTACGTTTCGAAAGGGACCGGTTCGCGAAGGAGTCACGATGGGCTGTTGGTGCGCGCGCCGACCCCACCGACAGCGCGGGGGCCGCGGTCGGGCGACCGCGGCACCTTCGCGCGTCGAGGGGCTCGTGCGCCACCTCGAGGCCCTCGAGCGCGAGGTCGCCGGGGTCCGCGCGGAGCTCGAGCGGCTCACGTCGCACCCCGAGCGCGACTGAGGAGACCGCCCGCGAGGAGCGGCCCACGACGAGAGGAGAAGGACATGGAGACGACGAGCAACGCCACCACCGGGGGTACGAGGCTGCCGCGCCTCAACGAGCCGGCGCCGGATTTCGAGGCGACCACCACCCACGGGGTGATCCGGCTCGCGGACTACGCGGGCGGCTGGCTGGTGCTCTTCTCGCACCCGGCGGACTTCACCCCGGTGTGCACCACCGAGTTCCTCGCCTTCGCGGCCATCTACCCCGAACTCCAACGGCGCCACACCGAGCTGCTGGGACTGTCGATCGACAGCGTCTCCTCGCACATCGCCTGGGTGCGCAACATCGAAGAGAAGACCAGCGTGACGATCCCCTTCCCGATCATCGCCGACCTCGACCGGGCCGTCGCCACCGCCTACGGGATGGTGATGCCCGGCGAATCGACGACCGAGACCTCGCGCTGCGTCTTCGTGATCGACCCGATCGGCCGGGTGCGCGCGATGGTCTACTACCCGCTCACCACGGGTCGCAACACCGAGGAGATCGTGCGACTGGTCGACGCCCTCCAGATGGTCGACGCCCGCCAGGTCGCCACCCCGGCCAACTGGCGGCCCGGTGACAAGGTGATCATCCCGACCCCGGCGACCGTCGAGGTCGCGGCCGAGCGCATGTCCGAGGAGTACGCGAGCCGCACCGAGGGCTTCGAGCGGGTCGACTGGTACCTGTGCAAGAAGTCGGTCGAGGCCGTCTGAGTGGCCTGCCTCAACTCCGACGGGACCCTCAGCCCCTCGGGCCGCGCGCTCGTGGCGGCCCTGGCGACCCCCTCGACCCCCGAGGACGTGGCCCGCGAAACGGGCCTGCCCCTCTACCGCGTGCGCGCGGGGCTCCGCGAACTCGTGGCGGCGAGTCTCGTCACCGTCGAGGGCGACCGGTACCGCGCCGGGTAGGCGCAGGCTCGGTGGCGGCGTGACGCGGGCGCCGCGGCCTAGGCGCCCTCGTCGGCGAGCGGGCCGGTGACGGGCGGGCCGGTGACGGGCGGCGGCAGCCGCGTCCCCAGCTGGCCGATCCCGTCGCTCACGGTGTCGTCCAGCGCTCGGAGGGCATCCTCGCTGCGGCCGACCTCCAGCATCCACCGGGCGGCGGCGACCCGCTGGACGATCGAGTCGCTCGTCTCGAGATCGGCCAGGCGCGCCCGCTCGGCCGCCTCGTACTCGCCCAGGTGGAATCGTCGCGCGGCGTCGTTGCGCGCGGCGGCCTCGCTGAGATGGCCCACCAGCCCGCCCATGAGGGCCATGGCGAGCAGGGGCGCCACCCAGCCGGTGAGGTCGGGGTCGCCCTTGGAGCGGACGAGCTCGAGGATGGCGAAGGCCGCGATCGCCACGCCCGCCGCGTAGGCGCCCCCGCGACGCCCGAAGCGCACCGCGCTGAGCGCGATGGGCACGACGTAGAGGAGTGCGGCGCTCTGGCCCGCGCCGTCGACGAACCAGCGCAGGATCGTGACCGCCACCATGAGCGCCACGATCACCGCGAGGGCCATCGACGGGGCCTTCGGCGCGTAGCGACGAGACAGGCTCCAGCCGGCGCTCCACAGCCGAACGGCGCGCCCCCACTCACCGACCATCCAGACCCTCCGTACGACCTCACGCTTCGAGGCCACCTCCATTGTCGCTGGCCGAGACGGCCCCGAGCACCGGGACCATCGTCACGTTCGACGCGACGTGCGGGACCCCGAGTCGCGTCCTCACCGGCCACACGTGCTGCGCCAGCGCCCTCCCCTGGTCAGTGGGCGCGCCGCGGGGCCGCGCGTCGACACCGAGGGATCCCTAGCCTTCGAGCGCGGGCCCTGGGGGCCGGCCCTCCGGCGAGGGGGCCCGCCCCTCAGGCGCCCGGGCGCAGGACCGGCTTTAGGGCTTCGAGGACCGCGACGTCGTCGATCGTGGAGGGCACCGGCTCGTCGCGCCCGTCAGCGATGGCGCGCATGCTCTTGCGCAGGATCTTGCCCGAGCGCGTCTTGGGCAGCGCCGCCACGACGTCGGCCCGGCGCAGGCTCGCGACGCTGCCGACCTGGTCTCGAACCCGCTGGACGACCTCGGCGCTGATCGCGGCGTGGTCGCGGGTGACCCCGCCCTTCAGCACCACGAGGGCGCGGGGCACCTGGCCCTTGATCTCATCGACCACCCCGATGACGGCGCACTCGGCGACGTCGGGATGGCCGGCGATGATCTCCTCCATCTCGCCGGTGGAGAGCCGGTGGCCCGCCACGTTGATGACGTCGTCCACCCGCCCCATGACGAACAGGTAGCCGTCGTCGTCGAAGTGGCCGCCGTCGCCGGTCAAGTAGTAGCCGGGGACGCGCGAGAGGTACGTCTGGACGAAGTTGTCGTCGTTGCCCCACAGCGTCATGAGGGTCCCCGGGGGCAGCGGGGTGCGGATCATGATGGCCCCCTCGGTGCCCGCGGGGACCTCCTGGCCCGTGGCGTCGAGGACTCGGACGTCGTAGCCGGGGACCGGGACGGTCGGCGATCCCGCCTTGATCGCCATGGGGTCCATCCCCATCAGGTTCGCCACGATCGGCCACCCCGTCTCGGTCTGCCACCAGTGGTCGATCACCGGGACCCCGAGGTGCTCG
>NCBE01000185.1 GCA_002255565.1 Actinobacteria bacterium 21-73-9 | reverse complement strand
CGCGTGCGCGCGCTGGCGCTGCGCCAGGCGCTCAGCCTGGCCGAGTCGGCCATCGCGAGCGGCAACCGCGACGGCGCCGGCATCGCCGAAGCGGCTCGCGCGGCGATGCGGGAACGCGGCGTGGAGCCGGAGTACTTTGAACTCGTGTCCGCCGAGACGCTGCGTCCGGTGCAGCCGCTGTCGGGCACGGTGCTCGTGGCCGTGGCCGCGCACGTGGGCCCGGTGCGTCTCATCGACAACGTCGTCGTCACCATTCCGCCCACCTCATGACCGATCCCCGCATCGAACAGCTGGCGCAGCTCGCCCGCGCCGGCACGCCCATCGTCATGGTCACGGCGTACGACATCGTGTCGGCCCGCGTGGCCGAGGCCGCCGGCGTGGACATCGTGCTCGTGGACGCCGCTGCTGGTGTGCGACCTGCCGTTCGGCACCTACGAGGAGTCGGACGAGCAGGCCGTGGCCACGTCGCGCCGGTTCATGCGCGAGGTGGGGTGCGAGGCGGTGAAAATCGAAGGCGGCGGCGCCATCGCGCAGCGCGCGCGGGCCGTGGTGGCCGCCGGCATTCCGGTGATGGGCCACGTGGGGCTGCTGCCGCAGCATCTGGAGCCCGGCGCCGCCGCGCGGGCGCAGGGCCGCGGCGTGGACGAGGCGCTCGACATCGCGCGCTCGGCGCTCGAGCTCGAGGCCGCCGGCTGCTTCTCGATCGTGTTCGAGGCCGTGCCCGCCGCGGTGGCCGACGCCATCGTCGCCACGCTCACCGTACCCACCATCGGCATCGGCGCTGGAGCGAACATGGCCGGCCAGGTGCTGGTGTTCCACGACCTGCTGGGCTTGAGCGTCGGCCGCCAGGCCCGGTTCGCCAAGCGGTATGCCGAGCTGTTCGAGCCGATGGTGGCCGCGGTGCGCCAGTTCGCGGCCGACGTGCGCGGGCGCCGGTACCCGGCCGCCGAGCACACCTATCCCGTGGATGCCGATCAGTTGGCGGCCATCCTTGCGCGACTGCACGGGCCGCGGTGATCGTTCGGACGTCCCCAACCGCCACTACCGATGCCTCTGACCTCCAAACAGCGCGCCGAACTGCGTGCCGAAGCCCATCACCTAACGGCCGCCGTGCACCTGGGGCACCAGGGGGCCACGCGTTTGCTCGCCCAGTCGCTGGACGACGCCCTGCGCACGCACGAGTTGGTGAAGGTGCAACTCAACCGCACGGCAGATGTCACGCCCAAGCAGGCGGCCAACGAACTGGCCGCGGCCGTGGGCGCGGAGGTGGTGCAGGTGATCGGCCGGACGGCAACGCTGTATCGCGAGAATCCCGATCTCAAGAAGAAGGCCGGCGACCTGCCGCCGTGGCGCAAGTAGCCAGCACTCGCCAGGGCGTGAGCGGGATCTCCGCCATCTCCACGCCCAGCGCATCGGCCACCGCGGCCGCAATCGCCGGCGCCACGGGAATCATTGGCGGCTCGGCCAATCCCTTGGCCCCGGTGTGATTGGCCACCACGTCGGCGCCGTCCACGAAAAAGCCCTCGATGCGCGGCACGTCGGCCATGGTCGGGATCTTATAGTCGTGCATCGTCGTGTTCATCTGTAGGCCCAGCCGCTCGTCCATCACGCGCTCCTCGAACAGCGCGTACCCCATGCCCTGCAGCACCGCGCCCTCGAGTTGGCTCTCGGCGAGCGTGGGGTTGAT
>NCBE01000131.1 GCA_002255565.1 Actinobacteria bacterium 21-73-9 | reverse complement strand
CCTGACGGCCGCGCCGGTCCCGGCCGGCGCGAGCGCGCCGCGTGAGGCCAGCGCCCAGGCGACCGTGCCCTCGGCGCTCTCGAACCGCCTGCCCCTCGAGCGGCTCGTCTTCAGCCACCCGGTCGCCGCGAGCGCGCTGCCGCCCCTCGCGCTCTCGCCCGCCCTGCCCACGACGTGGCGCCAGGTCGCCTCCAACGCCGTCCAGGCCGTCGCCACCGAGGCCCTCGCCCCCGGCGTCACCTACCGCATCCCGGCCCCCACGGGGGTCTCGTGCACCACGCGCTGCGTCTTCACCGGGGTGCGCGACACCAGCGTCGCGGTCGCGACCGACGTCGTCTGGGAGGACCAGCTCCTCGCTCAGCTCGGCTACCTGCCGGTGACCTTCACCCCGGCCGCGCCCCAGGCCACCCCGAGCACCGCCGTGGGCGGCGTCTTCACCTGGGCCTACCCGTCGCTGCCGAACACGCTGCGCGCCCAGTGGGGCGTCGGCAGCGACAACGTCGTGCTCCAGGGGGCCCTCATGGCCTTCCAGCTCCAGAGCGGCCTCGCCACGACCGGTCAGGCCGACCCCACGACGTGGGCCGACCTCGTCCAGGCGGCCAACGCCGGCACCACCGACCCCCACCCCTACGACTTCGTCCACGTCTCGATGGCCCTGCCCGAGACGCTCACCCTCTACGTCGCCGGGCGCGCCGTCTTCCACACCCTCGTGAACACCGGCATCCCGGTCTCCCCGACGGCGCCGGGCACCTACCCCGTCTACCTGCGCTACCTCTCCCAGACGATGTCGGGCACCAACCCCGACGGCACGCACTACTCCGACCCGGGGATCCCCGACGTCTCCTACTTCCACGGCGGCGACGCCCTGCACGGCTTCATCCGCGCCAGTTACGGCTTCCCCCAGAGCCTCGGCTGCGTCGAGATGCCCTTCTCCGCAGCGAAGGCCGTCTTCCCCCACACCCCCATCGGGACCCTCGTCACGGTCACGCCGTAGGGTCCGCGGGCCCGAAGGGGTGCCGCCCCCGCTGGGTCGCGACCTCGACGCCGTCGTCGGTGAGCTCGCCCGCCGTGGCGAGCGCGTCGCGGCCGAAGCGCCGGCGCACCTCGTCGATCGCGTCGCGCAGGGCGGCCCGCTCGGCCTGGCGGGCCCGGGCCCGGTCCTCGGGCGCGTCGTCGAGCGCGGGCGCCCCGAGGGGCAGGCGCAGCTGGACGCCCTCGCCGGCGCGCGCGCGCAGGCCCGAGGCGTGCAGTCCGAGCAGGCGCACCGCCCCCGCGAGCTCGACCGAGCCCGCCAGCGCCTCGGCGAGCTCGAGGAGCGCCCCCTCGTCGTCGAGGCCGTAGCCGACGGTCTGGGAGCGGCTGACCTGGAGGCCGTCGTCGAAGCGCACGAGCACCGTGAGCGTGCGCGCGACGAGGTCGCGCTCGCGCAGGGTGCGCGCGACCACCCCGGCCTGACGGCGCAGCGCCCCCGAGACCGCGTCGCGTCCGACGAGCGAGCGCGCGAAGGTCTCCTCGTGGCCGAGTGACTTGAGGGGGCGGTCGGTGACGACCTCGCGGTCGTCCTCCCCGGCGGCGAAGGCGACGAGCGTCGCGGCCATCGAGGGTCCGACGCTGCGCGCGAGGGTCGCGGCGTCCACCCCGCGCAGGTCGCGCACCGCGCGCAGCCCGAGCCGCTCGAGCTTCGCCGCCGTCGCCGGGCCCACCCCCCACAGGGCCCGCACCGGCAGGGTCTCGAGCCACCGCTCCTCGGTCGTCGCGTCGACCCAGACGACCCCCTCGCCCTCGAGGAGCCGGCCACCCTCGATCCGGGGCTTGGCGGCCTTGGAGGCGAGCTTCGCGAAGAGCTTGTTGCGCGCGACCCCGATCCCACAACGCAGGTGGAGCTCGTCGGCGAGCGAGCGGCGCAGGTCGTGGGCGGCCTCGAGCGGGTCGGCCCCGAGTCGCGCGAGCGAGCGCAGGTCGCAGAAGACCTCGTCGAGCCCGAGCGGCTCGTAGACCGGGGTGAGGGCGGCCACGAGCTCGTGGAAGCGCCGCGAGTACTCCCCGTAGCGCTCGAACCGGCCGGGCAGGACGATCAGGGACGGGCAGAGCCGGCGCGCGCGGACCGTCGACATCGCCGAGCGCACGCCGTAGCGGCGGGCCTCGTAGCTGGCGCTCGCGATGACCCCGCGCTCGCCGGCGCCGCCGACCGCGACGGGTCGTCCGGCGAGCGAGGGATCGTCGAGCACCTCGACCGAGGCGAAGAAGGCGTCCAGGTCCACGTGCAGGACCGGCGCCTCGAGGACGCTGGGCCGCCTAGAAGGCGAGCTCAAGGCAGCGGAAGGCTTCACCGAACGCGGCGCCCACCGGCCGGCCGGCCGCCGCCGCTCGCTCGCGCACCGCCTGACCCATGGCCTCGGCGTCACCGCCGAGCTGGGACGCGTGGGCGCGGACGGCCTCGACCTTCTCCTCGATCGTCGCCGTGACGTCGACGACGACGTCGGGCTCGTGGGTCCCCGAGAGCAGGAGTGTCCCGACCCGATGGGCCTCGCCCATCTCGGGGAAGTAGAGGGGCATGGCCGCCGCCGGCGCGACGGCGTCGAGCAGCGCCCAACCCGTCTCGCGGTGGTCGCGGTGGTTGACGTAGACCCCACCGAAGAAGGTGGCCGTCGGATCGGGACCGACGACGACGTCGGGCCGCAGCGAGCGCACGAGCCCCACCAGCGCCCGGCGCAGCTCCACGTCGTTCACCACCTCCCCGTCGGGCCGGTTGAGGCAGGTCACCTCGGCCACCCCGAGCCGTTCGGCCGCGGTGGTCAGCTCGACGCGCCGGCGCTCGGCCAGCGCGCCGGCCTCTTGGAGCGGCGAGTGCGAGCCCTTCGCCCCGTCACACACGACCACCAGGGTCACCCGCGCGCCCGCGCGCGCCCAGGTGGCGAGCGCCCCGCCCGCCGCGACGTCGGCGTCGTCGGGATGGGCGTAGACCGCGAGGACCGCGTGCGGCGCGAGGCGCAGCGCCCGCATCTAGCCGTGCTGCTTGGGCGCGGTCGTCTTGACGAGCATGCCCAGCTCACGCGCGAAGTCCTCGGGTCCCTCGAAGCCCTTGTAGACCGAGGCGAAGCGCACGTAGACCACGTCGTCGAGCTCGCGCAGGGCCTCGAGGGTGACCACGCCGATCTCCTCGCTCGAGACGTCCCGGCCCGTCGCACGGATCGTCTCTTCGACCCGGGCGACGACCCCGGTGAGGGCCGCGTCGTCCACCGGACGGTTCTTCGCGGCGGCGCGCACGCCGCGCAGGATCTTCTCGCGGTCGAAGGGCTCGCGCTCGCCCGAGCGCTTCACGACGAAGGGGCCGACCTCCTCGATCCGCTCGAAGGTCGTGTAGCGCTGGTGGCAGCGCGCGCACTCGCGACGCCGACGGATCGCCACGCCGTCCTCGGCCAGTCGCGAGTCGACGACCCGGTCGTCGTCGGCCGAGCAGTAGGGGCACCGCACCATGTCACGATACACCCGATTCTCCCGGAAAATCACGGGTTATCAGGGAATGAGGACGTGCTCGCCGACGACCACGACCCCCGAGTGGAGCTCGGCCACGAGCAGGGCACGCGCCTCGGCGGGGTCGACCGGGTTCATCGCGCGCGCGATGCCCGCCAGCGTGTCGCCCGGCTGGACGACGTAGAGCTCGCCCGCGGCGAGCACCGACGAGCCCGCGAGATCACTCGAGAGCCCGGTCGGCGAGGTCGCCCCGAAGCTGTGACCCGGGACCGCGAGCACCACGAGGGCCGACGCCACCACGGCCCCCAGGGCCAGCGTGCGTCGCCGAGCGCGAGCCCGGCGCCGGCGCGCGAGGCGACGGTCCAGCCCGGGCCCGCCGAGCCGGCGGCCGGCCGGTCCCGTGGGGACCAGGCGCAGCGCGGGCGTCTCGCGCTCGTGGCTCTCGAGGATCTCAACGGCGGCCATGGCGACTCCCTGTTCGACGAACACCTGTTCGTACACTATAGCGAACGGGTGTTCGTTTCAAGGGGCGCCCGCCCCGTTCTCCTCCCTCTACTCCCTGGTCAGAGCAATCATGGCCCCGAGCCGGCC
>NCBE01000023.1 GCA_002255565.1 Actinobacteria bacterium 21-73-9 | reverse complement strand
GCCCCTCTTCTCGAGGTTCTCCGCGAGCTCGCGCAGGACGTTCTGGGCCTGGGCGACGGCGAGGCCGTAGCCGGGGATGAAGACGACCCGGCTGGCGAATCCCAGCATCACGGCCACGTCCTCGGGCGTGCCCGAGCGCACGGAGCGCTGCTCGGCCCCGGCCGCGGTGCCGGCCGTCACGACCGAGCCGAAGGCCGAGAAGAGGATGTTGGGCAGGCTGCGGCCCATGGCCTTGCTCATGAGCATCGTGAGGAGCATCCCCGACGCGCCCACGAGCGTGCCGGCCACGATCAGCAGGTTCGACCCCAGCGTGAAGCCCGAGGCCGCCACCGCGAGGCCGGTGAAGGAGTTGAGCAGAGAGATCAGCACCGGCACGTCGGCCCCGCCGATGGGCAAGACGAAGGCGATGCCCAAGACGAAGGCGATCACGAGCAGCACCCAGAGCAGGGCCGTCGAGCTCGTCACGAGCGCGATCACGATCACCACCAGGGCCGCGAGACCGATGAGGGCGTTGATGAACTGCTGGCCCACGTAGGTGACGGGCCGGCCGGTCATGAGCTCTTGGAGCTTGGCGAAGGCGATCGCCGAGCCCGAGAAGGAGACCGTGCCGATGAGGACCCCGAGCAGCACCTCGAGCACGACGTAGGTGGCGGGCTTGGAGGACTTGATGTGGATGAACTCGGTCAACGACACCAGGCAGGCCGCGCCGCCGCCCACGCCGTTGAAGATGGCGACGAGCTGGGGCATGGCCGTCATCTGGACGAACCGGGCCGTGGGCACCGCCACGACGAGCCCGACCGCCATGCCGAGCACGATCAGCAGCTCGTGGTGCAGGGGGTGGCCGTCGACGCGGTTGAAGAAGGTCGCCACGACGGCGAGCAGCATGCCGGCCGCGGCCACCATGTTGCCGTGGCGGGCCCGCTTGGGGCTGCCGAGGCCCTTCAAAGCGAGGATGAAGGTCACCGCCGCGACGAGGTACAGCAGGTCGATGAGGGTGCCTCGGCTCACGCCTCACCACCCTTCGTGCGCTCGCTCGCCTCGGAGCGGGCGCCGGGCTTCGCGCGCGGGGTGCGGGGCTTGAACATCTCGAGCATCCGGTCGGTGACGACGAAGCCGCCCACCACGTTCAGCGTGGCGAGGATGACCGCGAGGAAGCCCAGCACCTCCTCGGCGTGGGTGTTGGCCGCCCCCAGGATGAGCATCGAGCCCACGAGGATCACGCCGTGGATGGCGTTCGAGCCCGACATCAAGGGCGTGTGCAGGATGCTCGGGACCTTGGAGATGATCTCGATCCCCACGAACACGCTGAGGACGAACACGGTCGCGTACTGCAACAGCAGGTTGGTCACTTCGTCTCCTCCGCGTCGGCGGGCTCGGTGGGGGTGGGGGCGACGACCGGCACGGCCTCGACCCCGAGGGCCTCGGCCGTGGGCCGGTGGTGGACGAGCCCGCCCGAGGTGACCGTCGCGCCGGCGACGACCTCGTCGGTCCAGTCCGGGGCCACCACGCCGTGGCCGTAGAGGGCGAGGAGCTTCACCACGTTGTTGGCGTACATCGTGCTCGCGTGTCGTCCCATCGCGGCCGGCGGGTTGGCGAGTCCCACGATCGACACCCCGTGGTGGGAGACGACCTCGCCGGCCCGAGTGAGCTCGCAGTTGCCGCCGCCGTCGGCGGCCATGTCGACGATGAGCGACCCGTCGGCCATCGCCTCGACCATCGCGGTCGTGAGCAGGGTCGGCGCCTTGCGCCCCGGGACCGCGGCCGTGGTGATGATGACGTCGGCCGCGGCGACCTCGCCGACGAGGGCCGCCTGCTGGCGGGCCTTCTCCTCCTCGGTGAGCTCACGGGCGTAGCCGCCGGCGGCGTCGGCCGTGACCCCGAGGTCGACGAAGGTCGCGCCGGCCGACTCGGCCTCCTCCTTGGCGGCCGAGCGCACGTCGTAGGCGCGCACCCGCGCGCCGAGGCGCTTCGCGGTGGCGATCGCCTGCAGGCCCGCCACGCCCACCCCCATGACGAGCACCTTGGCCGGGCGGATGGTGCCGGCGGCCGTCGTGAGGAGGGGGAAGAACCGGTCCAGGTGCTCGGCCGCCTCGAGGGCCGAGCGGTAGCCCGAGACGGTCGCCTGGCTCGAGAGCGCGTCCATGTACTGGGCCCGCGAGATGCGCGGCAGGAGGTCGAAGCTGACGGCGGTGACCTTGCGCTCGACGAGGGCGCGCACGACCTCGAGGGCGAGCAGCGGCGAGAGGAAGGACAGGTGCAAGGAGCCCTCGGGGAGCCGGGCGACCTCCTCGAGGGTCGGGGGGTTGACCCGGACCGTCACCGCGCCGCGGGGGTGGTCGGTGATCTCGGCGCCGGCCTCGCGGTAGGCGTCGTCGCTGAAGTGCGACCTCACCCCCGCCCCGCGCTCGACCTCGACGGTCCACCCGTCTTTGATCAGGGATTTCACAGCCTCAGGGGTGAGCCCCACGCGGGTCTCGCCGGCGCGCGACTCCGCCACCAGGGAAATCTTCATCCCCTCGTTCTATCAGGACGACTCTCGAGCCCCGATGTGACCAAAGTCTCTGTTGGCCCTAGGTCCCCTCCAGGACCAGCGCGGCGAGCGCCGCGGGTGCCTCGTAGGGGACCCAGTGGCCCACGCCCTCGAGGCGCGAGTAGCGAAAGCCGCTCGCGCAGTGCGCACCCGACTCGCGCATCTGGGCCTCGGTGAGGGCCGGGTCGCCGCTCGACCACACGCCGACCACCGGCACCTCGACGGGCTCGAGCACCGGGGCGGGGCGGGTGAAGGCGTCGGGCGGCAGGTTCGCCCGGTACCAGAGCAGGTGGGTCGTGATCTGGCCGTCGCGCTCGAGCTCGGCGACGACCTCGTCGGCCCGGGGGTGGGCGAACCAGCGGCGCAGCACCGCGTAGTCGTCCTGGCGCAGCACGGCCTCGCCCAGGCCCTCGAACTGGAAGAGCAGCGTGTACCAGCTGCGCCGCAGCTGCTCGAAGCCCCCCGAGCGGAAGGCCGTGGGGTGCCCCACCGAGACGGCGACGAGCGAGCGCACGAGGTCGGGCCGGTAGGTCGCCACGACCCAGGCGAGCGCCGCGCCCCAGTCGTGGCCCACCAGGGTGACCGGGCCCGTCTCGTCCGCCTCGATCAGCGCCACGACGTCAGAGACCAGTTCGGCCATGGCGTAGCGCGCGACGTCGGTCGGCTTCACCGAGCGCCCGCAGCCCCGCAGGTCCGGCACGAGACAGCGCCGACCCGCCGCGACCAGGGCAGCGGCGACCTCGTCCCACAGGACCCCGGTGTCGGGCCAGCCGTGCAGGAGCAGGACGGGCGCGCCCTCGCCGAGGTCGCGCACGAAGAGCCCCCCGGCGCCGCCCTCGACCACGTACTCCACGCGTGTGACAGTACGGGACTAGGAAGGTGCCATGGCGAACTTCACCGCGACCGTCGACTCACCCGTCGGGCGCTTCGGCGTCTCGGGCGCCGAGGCGGGCGTCACCCAGATCCTGCTCCCCTCGGACCGGCCCCGCGCGAGCGCCGGGCGCGCCCCGGCCCCGGTGGCCGAGGCGGCCCGTCAGCTGACCGCGTACCTCCTCGGTGAGCGCCGGGGCTTCGACCTTCCCCTCGCCGAGGTCGACGCCACCCCCTTCCAGCGCGACGTGTGGGACGCGCTTCGCGAGATTCCCTACGGCGAGGTGCGCACCTACGCCGAGGTCGCGGCCCTCGTGGGCCGCCCCCTCGCGGCCCGGGCCGTCGGCAACGCCAACCACCACAACCCCTGGCCGGTCGTCGTGCCGTGCCACCGGGTCGTCGCGGCGAACGGCCTCGGCGGCTACGGCGGCGGCGACACCGTGAAGCGCTACCTGCTCGGCCTCGAGGGCGTCTCGCGCTGAGCGGCCGCGCCGACGCGGCGAAGCGCGCGTCCCGCGACCCACCACAAGACGAGCGCGACCGGTATCTCGAGGATGAGCATCAGGGCCGAGTCGGCCACGTCGCCGCGGCCGGCCGTCGTGACGTCGAACCACGCGTCGACCACGTAGAGCATCGCGGTCGCCGACGCCGAGAGCGCGAGCGGGCCGGGTCGGCGCCGCCAGGCGAGGAAGGCCGTGACGAGCAGCATCACGATCTCGATCACGTCGATCCCGACCCAGGTGAGGGTCCAGTGGTGGGCCACGTAGCGGTTGGGCAGGCGCAGCCCGAGCACGATCGTCCAGGCGACCTCGCCGACCGCCCCGATCGCGAGGGCGACGATCACCCGCCCGCGCAGGTCGCGCGGAGGGCCGAACACTCAGCGCCCGCCCGCGACCGGATCGTCGAGGGCCGCGCGCATCGCGGCGACGGCCACGGCGAACTCGTCGAGCGAGCCGTCGAGCACCCCGAGCAGCTCGGCCATGCGCTCGTCGGTCCGGCCCTCGGCCGCGACCTTGCTCGCGCGCAGCGCGTCGGTGACCTCGGGCACGTCGTCCTCACCGAAGCCGTGCAGGGCGAAGACGTCGGCGCCCTCGAGGTAGCTCGCCGCCGAGGGCGCGAGGCCGAGCGCGCGCACGGCGCCGAGGTGGACGCCCCCGCGCAGCTCGCGAAGCAGGATCGCGCCGAGGTAGCCCCGGTGCAACGGCTCCACGGGGTCGGCGATCGCGAGGTAGCCCTCGGCGAGGGGCGCCTCGCCCGGGCGCGCCCCCTCGGCCACCCGGCGCGCGCCCGCCCCGACCAGCTCGAGCGCCGCGGGGTCGACGCCACCGAAGGTGCGCTCGGCGAAGGCGTAGGCCGCCTCCAGGTAGTCCCGGGCGGTCGCGAGGGGCGCCCGGCGCGCCCGCGGCACGCTGTAGATGCCCTCGATCGCTCCGGGCGAGAAGAAGGCGAAGACCTCGAGCACGCGCGCGGGCTCGACGTCGCCCATCACCCCCGCGCGCCCCAGACCGTAGAACTCGAAGACGTTGAGCCCGATCGCGTGGGCCCGATCGCGCGTCGCGGGGTCGAAGTAGAAGGCCGCCCCGATGGTCTGAATCGGTGCGGCGAGGGTGCGGGCGAGCTCGAGGGGGTTCACGGGGCGAGCCTAGGGAGTCGGCGGGTCGCCCGGCGCGAGGGTCACCCCGTCGCGGCGCACTCGCAGCTCGACGGTGGCCCCCCGGCCGCCGGCCACGAAGCGGGCCGAGCCCCCGTGGCGCCGGGCGATCTCGGCCACGATGGCGAGACCGAGGCCCGTCCCGCCGCGGTCGCGGCTGCGGGCCGAGTCGGCCCGGGTGAAGCGCTCGAACAGCCGGTCGCTCGTGGCGAGGTCGACGCCCTCCCCGTCGTCGGCCACCGTCACGACCGCCTCGTCGCCCTCAGCGCGCACGGCGAGGCGCAGCTCGGCCTGGGTGTAGCGCAGCGCGTTGTCGACGACGTTGCGCACCATGTGGCGCAGCATCGTCTCGTCGCCGATGACCCGGGTGGGCTGGACCATCGAGGTGTCCACGGTGAGGTCGGTCATCGCGCGCACCCGGGAGGCCTCGTCGAAGAGCAGGTCGTCGAGGTCGACCTCGACCGGGTGCACCTCGACCCGGTCCTCGTCGCTGCGGGCCAGCCAGAAGAGGCGCGAGATGAGGGCGTCGAGGCGCCGCCCCTCGCGCACCACGGTGTCGGCGACGCCCGCCCAGTCGGCGCGCTCGGGGTCGGCGGCGGCCCGCTGGGTCGTGGCGAGCAGCGTCGTGAGCGGGCTGCGCAGCTCGTGGCTCGCGTTGGAGACGAACTCCTGCTGGAACCGCGAGGCCGACTCCAGGCGCGCGAGCATCGCGTTCACCGTCCGGCTCAGCCGGGCGATCTCGTCGTCGCCCCCGATGACCGGAACCCGTTCGGAGAGGTCGCGCGCGGCGATCTGGTCGACGCGCCGGCGAATGCTCTCCACCGGCGCCAGGGCGAGGCCCAGGCCGAGCCAGATGATGGCCCCCGAGAGCACGAGCAGCAGAGGGAACGAGACCCCCAGGCTGAGCAGCAGGGTCCCCTCGCTGTGGGCGATCGGCGCGTTGTAGAGGAAGGCGTAGACCAGGCCGATGCCCTCGGGCGTCGCGATGAGCGCGGCCTGGCCCGAGCTCAGCACGTCGAGGTAGGGCTTCGTGTACTGGTCGCGCACGTAGTGCACGGCGAGCCCGCTGGGCAGGGCCGCGTTGAGGCGCGCCGTCGCGAGCACCGGCGCGCCGGCGATGGCGGCGCTCGCGGCGAGCACCCGGTTGCCCGAGCGGTTGGTGACCTGGACCACCACGTCGCCGACGTTCGAGAGGGTCAGGCGCTTCGTGATCGGCTTGCTCGCCAGGGCGAAGCGCTCCTGGGTCTGCTGCATCACCGCGTCGACCTGGTTGGTCGCCTGGTTCACCAGGGCCCGGTGGACCAGGTCGTTGAGCGCGAGGCCGGTGAACGACAAGATGACCGCGATCGCCACCACGAAGATGACCGTCAGGCGCACCCTGATCGACAGGGGCGCCGGGCGGCGCATCAGGCCTCGCGGACGCTGTAGCCGAGCCCGCGCACGGTGCGCACCAGCGACGGGCCGCCCGCCGGGTCGACCTTGCGGCGCAGGTAGCCGACGTAGACCTCCACGATGTTCTGGTCCCCGTCGAAGTCGCCGCCCCACACGGCGTCGAGGATCTCCCCCTTGGAGAGGACCTCGCGGGGGTGGCTGAGGAGGAACTCGAGCAGGCTGAACTCCCGCGGGGTGAGCGACACCGCGCGCCCGTGGGCCACCACCTGGCGGGTCACCGGATTGAGGCTGACCTCGCCGACGGTGAGGCTCTGGGGACGGCCCCGCTCCTGGCGGCGCAGGAGGGCGTGGACCCGCGCCATGAGGACCGTGCGCTCGAAGGGCTTGCGCAAGAAGTCGTCGGCGCCCACGTCGAGCCCCTCGACCTCGTCCCACTCGCCCTCTTTGGCCGTGAGCATCAAGAGCGGCGTCTGCACGCCGGCCGCGCGCAGGTCCTGGCAGACGCGAAAGCCGCTGCGCTTGGGCAGCATGATGTCGAGCACGATCACGTCGTAGTCGCCGCCGAGCGCCTCGTCGAGGCCCGAGTCACCGTCGTGGCGCTGGACGACCTCGAAGCCGTCGTCGACGAGCAGGCCCGCCACCGCCGCCGCCTGGTCGGGGTCGTCCTCGACGATCAGCACCCGCCGAGGTCCCTCGCTCATTGCAGGTAGAGGTTACCGTTGGCCCCCTCGACCAGGTCCAGCTTGGTGAGCCCGTGGGGCGCGGGTCCGCTGATCACGTCGCCGGTCATCACCTCGAACTCCGAGCCGTGGCAGGGGCAGGCGAACAACTGCATCGAGGGGGCGTAGCCGACCGTGCAGCCCAGGTGCGGGCAGACCGCGTCGTAGGCGACGAAGGCGCCCTCCTTGGTGTGCACGACGATCCCGGGGTCGCCGTTGGTGGGGATGGTGAAGCTCGCCGCCTCGTTCCTGGGCACCTGGCTGGCGCTGCCGAGCAGGGTGCCCTTGGGGTGGCTGGTCGTGGTCGTGGGGGCGCTCGTGGTGGTCGTGGGCGCCGCGCTCGCGCTCGTCGAGGTCGTGGGGGCGCTCGTGGTGGTCGTGGGGGCGCTCGTGGGCGTCGGGCTCAGCGTGCGCCCGCCGCCGCTCGCCCCCGAGGAGAGGATCTTCCCGCCCTCGGCCGCGATGGCGCCGATCGCGAGCGCCCCGGCGACGCCGCCGACCACCGCACTGGTGCCGGCGATGAGGGTTCGGCGATCCACCACGTCGAGGTGGCGCCGGTCGTAGAGGGAGGGACGCTCACCGGCGAGGACCGGGCAGTGCTGGGGGCCGCACAGCGCGCGCAGGGCCCGGCAGCGCCCGTCGTCGTAGTGGCCACAGAGCGACTGCACGGTCGAAAAGGCGATCGGCACCAGCGCCGGCGGCGGCGCCCCCTGCTGGCGGGCCGCGATCTGGGCCAGCTTCGCGTCGACGCTGAGCCGCGAGCCGCCCCCCGCGATGATGAGCGGGATCCAGGCGAAGAAGAAGACGATGTCACTGCCCGTGAAGTACGGGCTCGTGTGGAAGCTCACCGTGAGAAAGAGGCTCAGCGAGATGAGCAGCCCGCCCGCGGCCGCCACCCGGGTCCACAGCCCGAGCACCGTGCCCAGGCCCACGAGGAGCTCCCCGAAGGCGAGGACGATCCCGATGACCCGGGCCCCGGCGACCAGGTGGGCGAGCAGGCCGCCGATGGGGCTCGTCGTGACGGCGAAGGCCATCTGGTGCTGGATCGAGATCGAGCTCGCGGGGTTGGTGAAGGCGGGGTTCGCCAGCTTCTGCAGCCCGGCGAAGACGAAGGTCGCCCCGAGGAAGAGCCGCAGGGGCACGAGGGCCCACTCGGACATCGCCCAGGCGCGCTGGGGGGCGTGCAGCGGCAGGCGTCGCGTCGTGCTCGCCCGGGCGCGCGGGCGTCGCGGTCGGCGGGCTTCCGGGTTGGCCACCCGGTCATGGTAGGGGGCGCCCCCGCGCGGGCTAACCGGACACTCTTAGCGAGGTCTTAGCGGGCCCGGGCACGGCGCCCCGGGCGCCCAGCAGAATGGACCGATGCTCGCCTCGATCGTGTCGACCGTGACGAACGAGCTCCACCGGCTGAGCCCCGGACTCGTGGTGGCGCTCGTCGCGCTGCTCGTCTTCGGCGAGGCCGCCCTCTTCATCGGCTTCGTCCTGCCCGGGGAGACCTCGGTGATCGTGGCCGGAGTCGTCGCGAGCCAGGGGCGGCTGAACGTGGGTCTCTTGTGCGCGGTGGTCGTCGCGGCGGCCGTCGTGGGCGACACCGTCGGCTACGAGGTGGGCCGCCACTACGGACCGCGCCTGCTGGAGATGCGGGTCTTCGAGCGGCGCCGGGCGGCGCTCGAGCGCGCCCTGGCGGCCCTGGAGCGGCGCGGACCGACCTTCGTCTTCGTGGGGCGCTTCACCGCGTTCTTGCGCGCGGTGACCCCGGGACTCGCCGGGCTCTCGGGGATGGCGTACCGCCGGTTCCTCCTCGCCAACGCCGCCGGCGGGCTGATCTGGGGCATCGCCTTCACCCTGCTCGGCTACTTCGCCGGCAACGCCCTTTCGACCATCGAGCGCTGGTCGAGCTGGTTCGCCCTCGCCGTGCTCGGGCTCGTCGTCGCGGCCGTCGTGGCCCTCCACCTGCGCCGGCGCGCGCGTGAGCGCTCAGCGCACTAGGGCGAGCAGCCCCTCGTCCTCGACCCTCCAGCCGCGCCCGTCGGGAGCGAGCAGCCCCCGCGCGCTGGCGCTCGGACCGCTCCCGCGCACCAGGGCGCGCACGTGGAGCTCGCCGCGAGCCCCCCTCGTGCGCTCGAGGGTGGTCGGGTCGAGCTCGACCGCGCGCGCCTCGACCAGGCGCGTACCGATCGCGGTCGTCGTGGCGACGGCGTCCTCGATCCGGGCCAGCTGGCGGCGCGCGAGCTGCGCCTCGGTGCTCGCGCGACGGCGCCAGGGGGGACGCGTCCCCTCGAGGTAGCCACCCGCGACGAGGCCCGCGGGGTCGGCGAAGACGACCCAGCCGGTGGGCGCGTCCCCGAGGGCGTCGGCCACCCGGGCGGCGTGCGCCACGGCGTGGGGCACGACCCAGGGCAGGATCCACGCCTCGGGACCGAGCCACGACGGCCAGGCGGAGGTGACGAGGCGGGCCGTCACGCGTAGTCCCACCGAGCGCGCGTGCTCGATCGCCGCGCGATAGCGCGCGAGCGCCGCCTGGTCGACCTCGCCGGGGTGGGGCTCGACCCGGGCCCACTCGATCGAGAGCGCGACGCCCGCGAGGCCGAGGCCGGCCGCCGCGTCGAGGACCTCCTCGTAGCGCGTCCACAGGCCGGCCGCCTCGCCGGGCCCCTCGTGGCGACCGAGCGCGATGGTCGGGGCGTAGCAGGTGGCCGGCCGGCCGCGCCCGTCGAGGCCCCCCTCGACGGCGTAGCCGTCGAGGGCGAGGAGCGTCGTGGCCATCGCGTCAGTCTCCCACGGCTGCTCGGGGCCGGCGCTAGCGTCGGGCCGTCGAAGGAGGACCCCATGGCCGACGAGGTGCTGAGCGAGCGGCGCGGGCGCGTCGCGCTGCTCACGATCAACCGTCCCGAGGCGCGCAACGCCATCAACCTGGCGACCGCTCGGGCGTTGTCGAGCGCGCTGGACGAGTGCGCGAGCGACGAGAACGTGAGCGTGGTCGTGCTCACCGGGGCCGGGGACAAGGCCTTCTCCGCCGGCATGGACCTCAAGGCCTTCGCCGCCGGCGAGGTGCCCATCACCGAGCACGGCTTCGCCGGGATCACCAAGCGCGTCTTCGACAAGCCCCTCATCGCCGCGGCCAACGGCGCGGCCCTCGCGGGCGGCTTCGAGATCCTCATCAGCTGCGACATGGTCGTGGCCGCGGAGCACGCGGTCTTCGGCGTCCCCGAGGCCCAGCGCGGGCTCATCGCCGGCGGGGGCGGGTTGATCCGCCTGCCCCGGCGGGTCCCCCTCGCGATCGCCTACGAGATGGCCCTCACGGCCGACCCGATCGGGGCGGCCCGCGCCTACGAGCTGGGACTCGTGAACCGCGTCGTTGCGGCCGCCGAGCTGCTCGAGGCGGCCGTCGCCCTCGGCGAGCGCATCGCGAGGAACGCCCCGCTGGCGCTGCGCGCCTCGAAGTCGGTGATGCGCCGGTCGCTCGAGCTCTCCGAGGAGGAGTCCTGGGCGGTGAGCGACGAGGCCTTCGGCGCGATCGGGCGCAGCGCCGACGCGCTCGAGGGCGCGGTGGCCTTCGCCGAGCGGCGCGAGCCGACCTGGCAGGGCCGGTGAGCCTCGTCGCCTCGTCCCCCCATCTCGCCGACACCCTGACGATCGTCCGGCTCTCCCTGCACGTCTTCGCGGCCTGCGTCTGGGTCGGGGGCCAGGTGACCCTCGGCGGGCTCGTGCCGACGCTGCGCCGCGAGGCCCCCCACGCCCTCACGAGCGTGGCCCGCGCCTTCGCCCGGCTCGCCTGGCCGGCCTACGCGCTGTTGATCGTGACCGGGCTCTGGAGCGTCGCCGCCGTGCACGCGGGCGCCGCGTCGTCGGCCTGGAACGCGGTGTTCGCGGTGAAGATGGCCCTCGTCGTCGTGGCCGGCGTCGGCACCCTCGTGCACCAGCGCGCCACCACGGCGTCGCTGCGGGGCGCGTCGGCCGGGATCGGGACGCTCGCGACGGTCGCCGCCATGGTGCTCGGGGTCGCCCTGGCGGGCTGATCAGTGGAGGTGGTACACGAGGGCGCTCGCGAGGGCCGCCCCCACCACCACGACCGGGAAGGGCGCCCGGGCGAGCAGGAGGCCGAGGGCCACCGCGACGCCCGCGAGCCGGTGGTCGAGCACGAGGCGGGTCCGCTCGACGAGCGCCTCGGCGACCACGAGCGCGCTCAACAGCACGATCGGCACCAGGGCGTTGATCCGCGTGAGCCGGGGGTGCTCGAGCCAGCGCGCCGGCACCACGTGGCCGGCGACCTTCAGCGCGAGACTGAGCACGCCCGTCGCGATCGTCACGACCCAGAGCGTCGTGGCGCTCACGGCGCCCACCCGAAGGCCACCGCCACGAGGACCGTCGCGACGATCTCGAGGCCGGCCGGCAGCACCGGGGTCACCGCCAGGGCGAAGGCCATCGCCGCGACGGCCACGACCACCAGCCGGGCACTCACGAGCCGCGGCCAGAGCAGGCCGAGGAAGGCGGCGGGCACCGCGGCGTCGAGCCCGAAGGCGGCCGGGTCGCCCAGCGCGTGCGCCCCGAGGGCGCCGGCCAGGGTGAAGAGGTTCCAAAAGACGTAGACCCCGGCGCCGGTCACCCAGAAGCCGTGGCGCTCGGCCGCCTCGCCGCGCGCGCCCTGGGCGAGGGCCACGGCGGTCGACTCGTCGATCGTGAGGTGGGCGGCGAGCAGGGTCGTCGCGCCCCGGGTGCCCAGGCGGGGCTTGAGCTGGAGGCCGTAGAGGGCGTTGCGGGTGCCGAGCGCCCCGGCCGCGAGGACCGCCGCGACCGGGCCGCCGCCGGCCGCGACCACGCCCACCGCGGCGAACTGGCTGGCCCCGGTGAAGGCGACCAGGGAGAACAGGCAGGTCTGGAGGACCGAGAAGCCCGCCGACACCCCGGCCGCCCCGAAGGCCAGGCCGTAGGCGCCGACGGTCAGGGCCACGCTCAGGGCCTCGCGCAGCGTGGCGGGATGCGGACGCACCATCCCATTGTGGCCGGGCGCCGAATGACTCCTCGCCGGTGCGCTCGGGCCCCGGCGGCTGTACGCTCGGAGTAGCACGACAAAGGAGAAGGCCGTGTTTTTTGGTGAGATTTTCGGTCCCGACCTGTTGATCGTCGTGATCGTCCTGGCAGTCGTCATCTTCGGGGGTTCGGCCATCCCGAAACTGGCCCGCAACCTGGGCAGCGCGAAGACCGAGTTCGAGAAGGGCCTCAAGGAGGCCAAAGCGTCCGACGCGGCGAAGGCGTCCGAGGTGACCGAGTCGAAGTCCGAGGCCGAGAAGTAGTCGACGTCCCTTGACGGTGGACCTGGTCGAGCTCGCCGACCGCCTCTGGCGTGGCGAGGACCCCGGCCACGCCACCGCCCCGCTCGGCCCGGGCGCGCCGCTGGGCGAGGTGGCCGACGGCGTCGCCTTCTTGCCCAACTTCGCCAACTGCTCGATCGTCGACACCGGTGACGGCCTGGTCATGGTCGACACCGGATCGATCCTCACCGCCGAGCGGGTCTTCGCCGAGGTGCGCGCCTGGTGCGACGCGCGACTGAGCCACGCCGTCTTCAGCCACGGCCACATCGACCACGTCTTTGGCGTCGGCCCCTTCGACGAGGAGTCCGCCGAGCGGGGCTGGCCCCGGCCGACCGTCGTCGCGCACGCGCACCTGCCGCGGCGCTTCGAGCGCTACGTCCTCACCGCGGGCTACAACGCCGTCATCAACCGCCGCCAGTTCGGCGTCGACGACCTGGAGTGGCCCCTCGATTACCGCTTCCCCGACGAGACCTACGAGTCGACCACGTCGTTCGAAGTCGGCGACGACCGCTTCGAGCTGCGCCACGAGAAGGGCGAGACCGACGACGCGACCGTGACCTGGCTCCCGGGACGCCGGGTCCTCTTCACCGGGGACCTCTTCATCTGGAACAGCCCGAACGCCGGCAACCCCCAGAAGGTCCAGCGCTACCCCAAGGAGTGGGCCGAGGCCCTTCGACGCATGGCCGCCCTCGAGGCCGAGGTTCTCCTGCCGGGCCACGGCCTGCCGGTCTTCGGCGCGGCCCGCGTGCGCCAGGCGCTCACCGAGACCGCCGAGTACCTCGAGCACCTCGTGGGCGCCACCCTCGAGGTGATGAACGCCGGCGGCCGCCTCGACGAGGCCCTCCACTCGGTGCGCCCGCCCGCGCACCTGGCCTCGCGGCCCTACCTGCAGCCCTACTACGACGAGCCCGAGTTCATCGTGCGCAACGTCTGGCGCCTCTACGGCGGGTGGTGGGACGGCAACCCGGCCCACCTGCGCCCGGCGCCCGAGCGGCGCCTGGCTGAGGAGCTCTGCGCCCTGGCCGGGGGGCCCGGGGAGCTGGCCGAGCGGGCCCTCGCCCTCGTCGAGGGGGGCGCAGAGGCCGCGGACCGCCTGGCGGGACACCTCGCCGAGACCGCGTGGCTCGCGGCCCCCGACGACCCGGGGATCGCCGACGCGCGCCGTCGGGTGTTCAGCGCGCTCGCCGAGCGGGCGACCTCGACCATGTCCCGAGGGGTCTTCCGCCACGCGGCGCGCGAGGCCGCGCGAGGGGTACCGAGCGATTCGGAACGGCCTTAAAAACTGACTAAGGTCTCTGGGCGTGGAACCCTCCGCCCTGTCCCCCCAGGGAGGACCGGAGCGGCCGCGACGTCGGGGACGCCTGCGCACGCTGCTCATCCTCCCCGTGGCCGCCCTCGCGCTGGCCGGCTGCACCGTCCCGCGATTCGGCGCCTCGCCCGGGGCGACGACGAGCTCGAAGTCGGTCTTCCACCTCTGGCAGGGCTTCTCCATCGGCGCCGCGATCATCGGGACCCTGGTCGTCGTGCTCATCGCCTGGTCGGTCCTCTTCCACCGCCGCCGCGGTGAGTCGATCCCGCGCCAGACCCAGTACCACATCCCGCTCGAGCTGACCTACACGATCATCCCGGTCCTCATCGTGCTGGGCCTCTTCGCGGCGACGATGGTCGTGGAGAACAAGGAGGTCGCCAACCCCAAGACGGACGTCGTCATCGACGTCAACGCCTTCCAGTGGGGCTGGAAGTTCACCTACCCGGGCCACAACGTCGTCGTCGTCGGCCAGACCACCCAGGACCCGACGATGGTCATGCCGGTCGACCAGAACGTGCGGATCAACCTGACCTCGTCCGACGTCGTGCACGGCTTCTACGTCCACGCCTTCAACTTCAGCCGCTACGCCCTGCCCGGGGTGCTGAACCAGTTCACCCTGCGGGCCACCTCGACGGGCCTGTTCAACGGCCAGTGCACCCAGCTGTGCGGCCTCTACCACTCGTTGATGCTGTTCCGCGTCCGGGTGGTTACCGCCGGCCAGTACCAGACGTGGCTCACCGCCCAGGCGAACGCCTCGGCCGCCCAGGCGGCCCAGTCGGCGACCAGCCAGCAGATCTCGTCCATCGTCCCGACCAAGCCGACGAAGGGTTAGTGCCATGACCGAGGTTCTCGAGCGCCCCGCCCCCGCCGAGGGCCACGGCCACGAGGAGCACGGCCCCACCGGCATCCTCAAGTGGCTCACCACGACCGACCACAAGGTGATCGGGCTCAGCTACACGGTGACGGCCGTCGTCATGATGGTCATCGGCGGCGCCTTCGCCGAGATTATCCGCGCCCAGCTCGCGAGCCCCAACGGGACTCTCGTCTCGCTCGCGCAGTACAACGAGCTCTTCACGATGCACGGCTCGGTGATGATCTACCTCTTCGCCGGCCCCTTCGCCTTCGGGGCGCTCGCGAACATCATCGTGCCGATCCAGATCGGCGCGCCCGACATGGCCTTCCCGCGCCTCAACGCCCTGTCGTACTGGCTGTACCTCACCGGCTCGATCACGATGCTCTCGGGCTTCTTCGTCGCCGGCGGCGCGGCCAACTTCGGCTGGGTGGCCTACGCGCCCCTGTCGAGCTCGGTGGCGACCCCGGGCTCGGGCGCCGACCTGTGGATCGGGGGGCTGCTGCTCACCGGCTTCTCGGCCATCTTCACCGGGGTCAACCTCTGCGCCACCGTCTTCTACCTGCGCGCCCCGGGCATGACGATGTTCCGCATGCCGATCTTCACCTGGAACCTGCTCGTGACGGCGATCCTGATCCTGCTGGCCTTCCCGGTGCTCACGGCCGGGCTGATCATGCTCTACGCCGACCGCCACTTCGGGACCCACATCTTCTCGGTGGCCGGCGGGGGGGTGCCCGTCCTCTGGCAGAACATCTTCTGGTTCTGGGGCCATCCCGAGGTCTACATCCTCGCCCTGCCGTTCTTCGGCATGGTGACCGAGATCATCGCCGTCTTCTCCAAGAAGCCGGTCTTCGGCTACAAGGGCATGATCTTCGCCACGCTCACCATCGGCGCCCTGAGCCTGGGTGTGTGG
>NCBE01000022.1 GCA_002255565.1 Actinobacteria bacterium 21-73-9 | reverse complement strand
ACCGACACCACCAAGGAGCCGCCGCACTGGCGCGCGGCCGCCTTCCTCGCGGTCTCGGGTGACTCGAGCGCCGGCTTCCAGGTCGCCTACAAGGGGGCGGCGTCGAACGGGGACTCGTCCATCTACCTCAGCCAGGGACCGAGCACCCCGCGGACCATCGTGGTGGTGAAGACCTCCGACGTGGCCACGGCGATCGACCCCGCGGCGCCGGTCGGCGCGGCCGTGACGAACGTCGCGCTCGAGCGCGACGGCTTCCGGGGACGGTGGCTCACCCTGAGCCTGTCGATGCTCGACCCGGTGACCTCGGCCAGCTGGGCGGGCGTCTACGCGACGAGCGTCCCGACCGTCCTCGCTCAGGAGTCCCAGACCCTCACGAGCGGGCCGCTGCCGTCGGCGTACCTCTCTGATACCTACGACCTCGCCGTGACGAGCTCCTCGGACCTTCCGGTGACCTACGCGATCGACCCCGCGACCACGAACGGATCGTGCTCGCTCGAGGGCTCGACGCTCACCTTCTCCGCGGTGGGAACCTGCGTGGTCGACGCGGACCAGGCCGGAGACGCGAGCTACACCGCGGCCCCGACACTGCCCATCACCCTCGAGGTGACCCTGCATCCCCAGAGCGTGACGGTGCCGTCGATCACGACGGCCTACTACGACGAGTCGGTGAGCCTCACGGCCACGAGCGACTCGGGCCTCCCGGTCACCTACGCCCTGGGGGGCGGGACCGGTGAGGGCGTGTGCACGCTGAGCGACGCCACGGTCCACTTCACGGGCCTCGGGACCTGCGAGATCGACCTCACCCAGGCGGGCAACGACATCTACGCGCCCGCCACCCCGGCCGTGCTCTCGATCGTGGTGGTCCTGCGGCCCCCGTCGGGCGGTGGCGGTGGCGGTGGCGTGGCCGGTGGTCCCCAGAGCCAGGTGATCACGGTCGTCCCACCCTCGACGACCACCCCGTCGGTGGGCGGCAGCGTCGCGCTGAGCTCAACGGCGAGCTCGGGCCTGCCGGTGACCTACGCGGTCGACCCGGCGGCGGCCGGCGTCTGCACGCTGACGGGCACCACGCTCACCTTCACGAGTGTGGGCACATGTGTGGTCGACCTCAGCCAGCCCGGTGACGGCACGTACGCGGCGGCCCCGCTCGTCCAGCAGTCCTTCAACGTCGCCGGGCTCGCGGCCCGCGTGACCCTCCGGCTGGCCCCCGCCCGCCCGCGCTACGCACAGCGCACCGTGGCCTCGGCCACGGTGACGGTGGCCGGCGCGACCGCGGCCGGCTCGGTCCAGTTCTGGGTCGACGGCTACGCGCTCGGCCACGCCGTGACGGTCTCGGGCGCGCGCGCCACGAGCGTCCCGCTGCGCACCGCGAAGTCCGTCCACCTCTCACCGGGCCGCCACGTCGTGCGCGCCACGTACACGCCGAGCGACCCCACGCGCTACGCGATCGCGAAGGCGACCGCCAACGTCCAGGTGGTCCGGGCCACGACCCGACTGCGGCTCGTGCTCGGAGCCCAGTCGGTGCGGGTCGTCGTCACCCCGGCTGGGTCCAACGCCGCCGCGCCCTCGGGCCGCGTGCGGGTGAGCCTCGGGGGACGCGTGGTGGGTGTGCTCACGTTGAGGCGTGGCGCGGCCACCCTGGGCGTCACGGTCCCCGGTGGGGTCCGGGTCCACGCGACGTACCTGGGCGACGGGCGTTACCAGGGCGCGACGACGGCGGCCGCGCGCCGCTGAGCCGTCGCGGGTCGTGGGGGGCCGCTCTCGGCGTCACGCCCGGGGCGGCCCCCCACGTCTCGTGGGTCGGCGCCCGCCGCCGTCGGTGGGTGGGCGGCTCCGGACCGGGCGACTCCCGGACCGCGAGGTCGTCCCCGCCTCGGGTACGGTCTCGCGGTGGCCAGTGTCGACATCGTCCTCGAGGCGCGTCGGCGCGCGGGCCTGACCCAGGCCGAGCTGGCCGATCGGCTCGGTATCGCCCGCTCGACGGTGGCGCGCTGGGAGATGCGTCGTACGCTGCCGTCCTACGAGACGCTGGTGGAGGTCGCGACGGCGTGCGGGCTCGAGCTGCGCTGCCACCTGGTCTCGCCCTCGAGGGGGGCCTGACCCACGGGTGCACGACCGGTGGGGTCGACCCGAGCGGCGCCCCGTGAGGCGACGACCGATTGCCGCCCCCGTCGTGGCCTCGGGATCAGAGGTCGGGCAGGCCGAAGTCGAGGCTCGGGACGTCGGTGCCCCCGTCGACCTCGAGGACCTTGCCCGTGAGGAAGGCGCCGGCCGGCGAGGCGAGATAGACCACCGCGGCGGCCATCTCCTCGGGCTCGGCGATCCGGTGCAGGGGCGTGAGGTCCTCCATCATCCCCTTGAGCTCTGGCGAGGTCATCACGATCTCGAGCGCCGAGGTCGCCGTGGAGCCGGCGGCCAGGCCGTTCACCCGGATGCGCGGGGCCAGGTCCTTCGCCGCCAGGCGCGTGTAGTGGGCGAGGGCCGCCTTGGTCGTGCCGTAGGCGGCGTAGCCGCGCCCGGCGACCCGCCCCATGACCGACGTGACGTTCACGATCGCCCCGCCGCCGGTCTCGAGCATCACCGGCACGGCGGCGCGGGTGAGGGCGTGGGCCGTGGCGACGTTGAAGTGGAAGGCCTCCTCGAGGTACTCCGGCGTCGTGTCGAGCAGGGGTAGGGGAATGGTCCCGCCGACGTTGTTCACGACGACGTCGAGGCGCCCGAAGGCCTCGCGGGCCGTCGCGGCGAGCGAGGCGACGACCTCGAGGTTGTTCAGGTCGCCCACGACCACCTCGGCGCGGCGACCCGCGTCGCGGACCCGGGCGGCGACGGTGTCGAGGTCGGAGGCCGTGCGGCTCGCGATGACGACGTCGGCGCCGCACTCGGCGAGGGCGACGGCGCTCGCCGCGCCGATGCCGCGGCCGGCGCCGGTGACGACGGCCACCTGACCGTCGAGTCGGAAGAGGTCGAGGATCATGGTTCCTCCGGGGTCGGATCGGACGAGACGGAGGTTAGGCCACCGTCGGGCGACGCGGTCGCCGCGCGGCGTGCGCCGGTGGGTGGTCGCTGCGACCCCGGGGAACGAGGGTCCGTCGAGCGGTGGCGGTCGTGTCGAGGTGTGAGTACTCTGCGGAAGGGGCCGAGCGTGGCGTGCGTGAAGGAGACTGCCGATGTCGAAGAAGCCTGACGAGACGTCAGAGACGATGGGCCATCGCGACGAGAGCGACGAGGAGCTCATGGGACCCGTTGACCGGGTCGATGAAGAGCTCGTCGGCTCGTCGGACGAGAGCGACGAGGAGCTCATGGGACCCGGTGACCGGGTCGACGGGGACGTCGTGGGCGAGGGGGATGCCCGGGACGACGACGCCCTGAGCTGAGCGCCGCGGTGCCGCGTCCCGCGCCGGGATCGGGCTCACGGGGAGTGGTCCGATCGACTCGACCGCCTCGAGGCGCACCACGCCACGACGCCCGGGACGGGTCGCGACGACGGCGGCATTTGACAACAACCAAGGAGACCGGCGTGAGTGACATCCCCGTCGGCCGAGACCTGCGACTCGCCTCGCCGGCCCGCGAGCTCGTCGTCGAGCGGATGATCCCGGCGTCGCCCGAACGCGTCTTCGACGCCTTCACCGATCCCGCGTCGCTCACCCCGTGGTGGTGGCCCGAGGGCGTCACCTGCCCCGCGGCCGAGGTCGACCTGCGCGTCGGCGGCACGTACCACCTCGACTTGCGCTGGCCCGACGCCATCCCCCCGGAGGCCCGGTTCTCGCACTACCTCGGTGGGGAGTACTACGAGATCGAGCGCCCCCGACGCCGGGTCATGAGCGGCCGCGCGGTCGACGATCAACGGGGCGAGCTCTTCGCGACGCTGATCGAGCTCACCCTTGTGCCCGTCGAGGGCGGCACGGCGCTCACGATGCGCCAGTCCTACGTCGAACCACTCCCCCCGGCGCCGGCGCTCTCGGGCGCCGAGCAAGGGTAGTCCGAGCAGCTCGCCAAGCTCACACGACTCCTCGCGGCCTAGCGGTCGAGCGGGTCGTCTCGCACGGGCGGCCGGGTGATGACGAAAGCCTCAGAGCCACGTGGTCACGAGTGTCTCTCAACGCACTGCAGGAGCGCTCGACCCGGGGTCGAGCCGGGCGACCACCCATCCCCCTCCCACGAACCGGGGTCCTGGAGGAGTTGAGGCTGGGTCCTGCGGGCCCCTCCTCCTAGGCCGTTGTTCGGCGCACGCGCACGAGGTTCGCGCCGAGCAGCAGCGCCGCGCCCGCCAGGTAGAGGCCACCCTCACGCAACTGCAGAGTCCAGTACTCGCTATCGGCCACGTACATCTCGACCTCGTGAAGGCCGAGCTTCTTCAGGCACGTCGCGTACCGAGCCGGGAAGGCGAAGTTCGCCGGGCACCGGTTGACGTCGTCCATCCACGTGGTCGCTTGAGCCGAGGTCGGCAGAGTGTCGCGGTGGCCCACCGGCACGTAGCCGTTGAAGAGCACCCACGCGTTGGCGGGCGCCGGATCGCTCGGCTTTCCCACCGTCGTGTCACCCTTGGTGATCGCCGACCAGTGGATGGTTGTCGACCGCAGAGGAACGAGGTGCGCACGCACGTCGTTCTGCATGGCCCACGCGACGAGCGCCATCACGACCAGGCCCGCGGCGAGGGTCCAGCCGGGTCGCCGCACGAACGTGCCGACGATCGTCGTCACGGCGAAGGCGAAGACGCCGATCGCCAGTGGCATCCAGCCGCCGTAGGTGAAGCCGTCGGTCGATATTCGCGGTGTCCACTGCGAGACCCGAAGGAACCACGTCACGGTCACGCCAAGCGGGATGGCGAGCACGACGAGGGAGCCGAGCGCCACGGCCACCTTGGTCGCGAACCATCGACCCCGCGAGATCGACTGGGTCCACGCGACGCGGATCGTGTTGCGGTCGACCTCGCCGGCCACGACAGTGGCCCCGAGGAGGAGCCCGAGGACGGCGGTAGGCAGTACCGCGAACCAATGGACGTAGACGGCGGAGCCCTTCGCGTTGAAGTAGCGATTGTTCAGTCCTTGGCAGAGGGACAGGTACTTCTTGGCGAAGCCGTTGCCGCCGTGGCAGGGTTCGCCGAGCCACTGGTGGCGCAACGCGTCGACGTGGAGCCCGCTCACCACGGCGTAGGCGATGAGCACCAGGGCCGCTGCCACGAAGAAGAGGAACACGCTGCGCTGGAGACGCCACGCCATCCAGGTCACGAGACCCCCCCGTTGGCTGTCGTGGAGTCGTCGGGAGACGGGGACGAGCCGGAGTCCCTGCCCCGTCGCAGGTAGGCCATGATGATCTCGTCCAGGGTCGGCACGGCGACCTGCCACGTCTCGTCCCCGAGGGGCAGGGTGATCCGCGCGAGGTGCGTCACGTCTCGACTGCTGGTTCGAGTGTCGATCACCGTGACACCCTCGGGAAGCGCCGGCGCGTTCGACGACGTCGCGCTGAGGAAGCGGTGGCTCTCGACGACGAACTCGAGGTCGTCGGCGAGAACGACTCTCGAGTGCGTCATGATGATCAGGTAGTCGCAGATCGATCCGACGTCGCCGAGGGCGTGCGTGGAGAGCACGACGTTGGTGCCCTGCTCGGCGACCTCACGCATCAAGAGGCGCAGGAGATCCTCGCGGGCGACGGGGTCGAGTTCGGCCGCCGGCTCGTCCAGGACGAGCAACTCAGGCTGCTTCGCGAGACACATCGTCAGGGCCACCTGGGCCTGCTGACCACCCGACAGGCCGTTCACTCGATCGCGGAGGGAGATGCCCAACTGGTCGACGTAGGCCTGGGCTCTCGCCATGTTCCACCTCGGGTTGGTGCCCTCGCCGAAGCGGAACATCTCCTCGACCCGGAAACCTCGGTAGAGGGGCCGCTCCTGATCCAGGTATCCCACGCGCTGCAGGAGCGAGGCGTCGTTGGCGCTCGGGACGCGACCGAGGACCCTTATCAGTCCCGAAGTGGGCCGCGAGAGCCCGGCCGCCATCCTCAGCAGGGTGGACTTCCCCGCGCCGTTGGGACCGACGAGCGCGGCGACCTTGCCCGGCGGGACCGAGAGCGTGCAGTCGCGCAGTCCCCACTTGCGGCCGAAGCGCTTGGCGAGACCGTCGGTCTCAATGACCGGTGTCGTCACGAGCGCACCCGCTCGTCACGGTTGAGGATCTGACGAAGCAGCTCGAGCATGTCGTCGTCGAGCAGGCCAGCGGCTCGTGCGCGCTTCGCCCACAGCTGTAGCTGCCGGATCAGCTCAACGTTGCCTGCCTCGGTGGCGTGAACGTCGGGGTTCTCCGTGACGAACGTGCCGAGACCGAGACGGCCTTCGGCGAGGCCCCGGTTCTCGAGTTCTCGGTACGCACGGTGCACCGTGTTGGGGTTGATCGTCACCTGCCCCACGACCTCGCGCACCGAGGGCAGTTGGTCACCCCCGCGGAGCCGTCCGGTCTCGACGGCCCGTCGGACCTGGTCGACCAACTGTCGATAGGGCGCGATGCCACTTCGCGGGTCGAGGCGGAAGAGGATGCTCGGCTGCTTCTCGGTCATGTCCTAGTACACTAGTACGCTGGGCAGGGACGACCGGGTTTTTTTGGGCACTCGGCGACGGGTGGAGTGGGCCCCTGGCCATTCGCTCGTCTCACGGGGAGAGCGGGGCCGGATCACGGTCTTGCCTGACACCCGGTCGTCTCACCGTGTGCGTGAGCGCTGGTGTGGGGGTAGTTCGTGGAATCGGGCGCCCCTCACCTGGGCGTGTCGAACGGACGGGGGATGTCGGAGCGGCCGAGTGGCCGGCCTCAGACGGTCGACGGGCTCACGTCGAGGGCATCGTCGTCACCCTGCGCGACTCGAGCACCCGAGTCCTCCGGCGGGGCTCGTGTCGCGTGACGGGACCGGTGAAGACGACGCTGGTGCTCGCCTTTGGGGTGAAGGCGGCTAACCCGTGCCCGGTGCGAGCGGGCCAGGCGCACGGACGAGGACCCCGATCCGTTGCACGAGGGCCTCCCCGAGGACGCCGGCTTCGAGAGGAGCGACGCCGAGGCTGGCGTCTGCGGTGTGACGCCAGCCGATCCGAGGCTTCCGGGCAGTCGGTCCCACCGGAGCACCCCCGTGAGACTCCCGGGATCGAGCGTGTGCCGCGGGACCCTCGCGGCGCCGCGGCCGGGCCGCTGAGCGTGCGGCTGGTCCGCTCGTCGTCTCCCGGGCCGGAATCGGGCCGTCAACCCTTCTCGGCGCGACTTTCGACACCGGGTGGGCTCGACCGTCGTCGCGACCCCGTGGCGGGGTGTTTACGAAACTCCTCTGCGCCTTGCCGCCGCGGGACGTTCAAGGATGGGCGAAAGCGTCAGCCACACGACTTTGGGCATGATGATCACACTCGTCCGGGGCTTGTCCCTCGAGCAGGTACCGAGTCCGCGAAATAGAAGAGTTTTATGGCAATGAATGGTAGAGTGTGATATCTAGAAATAGAAGAGTTTAGGTAGACGAATCATGCTATTCTCTGCCTGTGGCTGACCAAACCACCTTTGGCGGCGACTATCGACACCGCATTGTCGACGACGAACTTGACGAACTCCTTCCCCAACTCACGGCAATCGTCCTTGACGGGCCGAAAGGGGTCGGCAAGACAACGACGGCGATCCAACGTTGCAAGACGGTGCGCCGCCTTAGCCGCAAGAGCGAGCGGACGATTATCGAAGCAGATCCAATGGTCATCGCCGATGACGAACCTCCACTCTTGATTGATGAGTGGCAACTCGTCCCGGAGGTATGGAACACGGTTCGCGATCTGGTCGATCAGGAACTCGTACCGGGTCGCTTCATCTTGACCGGGTCGGCACCCGTCAAAGAGACTCACTCTGGGGCGGCACGCATGACGAACGTTCGAGTTCGACCGCTGACGCTACCCGAACGGGGAATTTGTAGCCCGACAGTCTCCATGAGGACAATCCTCGCGGGACAGTCGCCAAAACTCACCGGCCGTTCGAGTCTGACACTCGCCGACTACGTGGACGAGATCATCTCCGGGGGATTTCCGGGCATGCGGCATCTGGTTGGGCGTGCACACACGGCGCAGATGAATGGGTACCTTGAGCGGATTGTTGACCATGATCTCGCTGAAACTGGATTCACGGTTCGTCGACCGGCGGCAGTGAGGGCATGGATGGCCGCGTACGCGGCCGCGACAGGCTCAACCGCCTCCTGGGAGAAGATTCGCAACGCCGCGACTGCCGGATACGACGCGAAACCGGCGAAGGAGACAACAGCCGCCTACGTCGAACTCCTCACTGCGCTTCGAATCATCGATCCCATTGAAGCGTGGATTCCGTCATCTAATCATTTCAGTCGACTCGGTTCTGCCCCAAAGCACTACCTCGCCGATCCAGCGCTTGCGGCACGACTACTCAAGCGGACTAAGGATCACCTGCTGAAAGGAGATGAGGGCCCGGTCAGGATTCCAGGTGACGGGACCCTACTCGGGGGGCTGTTTGAGTCACTCGCGGCCCTTTCGGTGCGGACGTTCGCGCAAGCTGCAGGAGCTGAGGTCTTCCACCTGCGTGAACACGGAGGTGCCCATGAAGTTGACTTCATTGTTGAGAATCAGACGGGGGTACTCGGCATCGAGGTCAAGTTGGCGGGTGCGGTTGACGACAAGGACGTTCGTCATCTCGCGTGGCTGAGAGAGCGAATCGGTAATCGTCTTGTCGACTCGATGATTATCACAACAGGTCCGCAGGCGTATCGTCGACCCGACGGAGTGGCGGTGGTTCCGTTGGCGCTTTTGGGCGCCTAACCCCCCATTCACCGTTGTCCACTGCGCCGTCGCTGGTGTGGCCGGTGAACCAGAACACGCCCACGAAGGCCGACCCCGCCCAAACGCAGTGGATCTGCCCGGGCAGGGCCGGCAAGCTGAAGTGCGAACTCTGCCCGCTGTCCGAGCACTATCCGGCGGACCGTCCGGTGGTTGAGAACCCCGGTCCGCTCGCTACGGCTCCCAAGGCATGCCGACAGGCGACGATCACCGTTCCGGGACCGGTACTCGCCAAGCTCCGTCAGCGAGACCCGTGGCGATCGCCAAAGTGGATCGACTCTTACGCTCGGCGCAGCGCCATCGAGGGCATCTTCGGGAACCTCCGTAGCCAGAGCACCCAGAACATCAAGCGCGGTTTCTGTCGCGTGGTCGGTCTCGTCAAGACGAGCCTGATGCTCGCCTTCGAGGCGGTGGCCGCCAACATCCGGCTCCTTCGCAAGTGGGCCAAGCGCGTTGGCCTCACGTCGGATCCACTCTGTGTCCCCTTCCCCGCGGATCACGGCTTCGAGGAGCTCGACGAGAACGGTCAGATCTGCCCGGCCGGGCCGTTCGACTTCGACGATCCCCCCGACGACCTCGCCTCGTAGGCGAGGAGTCCACTCCAACTACTAGCCCGCGGGACGAGTCACGTCCCGCGGGCCTTTCGTGTTGCCAGAATCGACGAGTCGCGCGGTTGGTGACCCGACTACGCCGCCAGATGATGGCTGTCGCACACAATCTGGGCGGCGGACCCCCTCTGGGACGACTCGGACCGGACTTTCGTAAGTAGTTGGGGTCTACTTTCGTAAACACCCCGTGGCGGAGGAGGTGGGATTTGAACCCACGGAAGGTTGCCCTTCACACGATTTCCAATCGTGCCGATTCGGCCGCTCTCGCACTCCTCCCGGCGACGCGTGCGCGCCGGAGGGTCCAGGCTACCTGAGCCGCCTCCCGCGCCCCGCGGGTAGCCTGGTCCGGCCGAGGTCCGCCGCGACGGCTGGGTCCCGTGCGACGGTCCTCCGTGAACCGAGTCAGGGGTGGAAGCCAGCAGCTCTCAGCGGACGGCGCCGGGTGCCACGGTCCGCCTGGTCGTCGCGGCGCCTCGGTCTGTCCCGGGCCGTCGTTAGCATGACCCCATGCCCGACGGCCCCGTGACGCCGACCTCGCTCGAGGGCGTGACCTCCCTCTACCGGCGGTTCCGGCCGGGCCGCTTCTGCGAGATGCGGGGTCAAGAGCACGTGGTTCGCGCGCTGCGCGGCGCGGTGGCGAACGCGCGGGTCTCCCACGCCTACCTCTTCTCCGGGCCGCGCGGGACGGGCAAGACGACGACGGCGCGGATCCTCGCCAAGGCGCTCAACTGCGAGCGCCCCGTCGACGGCGACGCCTGCAACGAGTGTGCCAGCTGCGTCGCGATCACGAAGGGGTCGTCGCTCGACGTCATCGAGCTCGACGCGGCGTCGAACAACGGGGTCGACGACGTGCGCGACATCGTGGCCGGCGCCTGGCACGGGACCCCGGGCTCGTGGAAGGTCTACATCTTCGACGAGGTCCACCAGCTCTCCAAGGCGGCCTCGGCCGCCCTCTTGAAGACCCTGGAGGAGCCGCCCGCCCACGTCGTGTTCGTCCTGGCGACGACCGACCCCCACAAGGTGCTGCCGACCATCCGCTCGCGCACCCAGCACCTCGAGTTCCGCCTCTACCCGGCCGAGACCCTCGCGTCACTGCTCAGGGACGTCAGCGACGCCGCCGACCTCGCCGCCGACGAGGCGACGGTGGAGGCGGCCGTCCGGCTCGGGCGGGGCTCGGCCCGCGACGCCCTGAGCGCCCTCGACCAGCTCCTCGCGACCGGCGCGGTCGCCGAGGCCCGACCGACCTTCGACGGCCTCCTCGAGGGGGTCGCCCAGTCCGACGCCGTCGCGACCCTTACGGCGCTGGCCAGCCTCGTGGGCGAGGGGTGGGACCCCGAGCAGCTCGCCGAGAGCCTCGCCGGCGAGGTCCGCCAGGTCTTCCTCCTCCAGGTCGCGCCCCGGGTGGCCGACGCCGTCGACGCCGACCGGGCGAGGCTCGCCGACTGGGGCGAGCGACTCGGCCTCGCGCGCACGGTGCGCGTCCTCGAGACCGTCGGGCGGGCGATCCGGGAGATGAAGAGCGCACCGGACAAGGTGGTGATCCTCGAGGTCGCCCTGGTGCGCCTGGTGCGCCCCGAGCTCGACGCGACCTACGAGGCGCTCGAGGAGCGCCTCGGCCGGCTCGAGCGCGAGCTGCGCGCCGCGCCGAGTCCGCCCGCCCCGCCCGCCCCGCCCCGCCGACCGATCGGCCAGGGCGCCGCGCCGGTCCCCGAGGCGGCCCCGTCGGTCCCGTTTGAGGCGGCCCTGGCTCCAGCTCCGGCTCCGGCGCCGGCCCCGCCGGCGCCGTCCGACGACGCCGAGGGCGACCCGGCCCTCGACGACGTGCGCACCCGCTTCGCCGAGCGGGTCGTGCCGCGGACCTCGCGGGCGGCCCAGCTCATCTTGCGCTCGGCGCGCGTGGAGGCCCTCGAGGGCCTCGTCCTCACGATCGCGGTGGCGAGCGAGGAGATGCGCCAGAACACCGAGATGATCAGCCAAGGGCTTCGCGGCGCGCTCGAGCACGAGTTCAAGCGCGGCTTCACCCTGCACTGGACCGTCGACGCGTCCCTGGCCGCCGCGGCGCCCCCCGCGCCCGCCCCGCGGCGCGCGCCCGCCCCGATGCGCGACGAGGAGGTCCACGACACCGGCGACGACGACGCCGAGGTCGTGGTCGTCGACTCGGCCGCCGAGCACCTCATCACCGAGATGTTCCCCGGGGCCGAGGAGATCTCGTGAACTACCCCCCGGCCCTGCAGAGCGCCATCGACGAGCTCGGCCGCTTCCCGGGCGTCGGGCCCAAGTCGGCCCAGCGGATCGCGTTCTGGCTGATGCGCCAGCCGCGCGAGGACGTCGAGCGCCTGGCCGGGTCGCTCACCGAGATGACGACGCGCCTCGCCTTCTGCGAGCGGTGCTGCAACGTGGCCGAGGTCGGCGGTCTCTGCCCGATCTGCGCCGACTCCCGCCGCGATCCCACGGTGATCTGCGTGGTGGAGAGCCCGCCGGACGTCGCCGCGGTCGAGCGCTCCGGCGCCTTCCACGGCACGTACCACGTGCTCCACGGCGTGCTCAACCCCCTCGAGGGGATCACCCCGGAGCGGCTGCGCATCAGCGAGCTCCTCGAGCGGCTGCGCGGCCCGGTGAAAGAGGTCATCCTCTGTTTCAACTCCAACGTCGAGGGCGACCACACCGCGATGTACCTCACCCGTCTGCTCCAGGTGCCCGGCCTGGTCGTCTCCCAGCCGGCGAGCGGCCTGCCGGTGGGCGGCGACGTCGAGTTCGCCGACGACCTCACCCTCGGCCGGGCCTTCGAGGGCCGCCGGGTCCTCTCGGACTAGGCGAAGCGCGCGGCGCAGAGCGCGCCGACCACCACGCAGTAGACGGCGAAGGGCGTCAGGGTGCGGGTCTGGAACCACCGGGTCAAAAAGCGCGTGGCGGCGTAGGCGGCGACCAGCGCGACGAGGGCGCCGACGAGGGCCTGGGTGCGCACCCCGTCGCCGAGCGGCCCGAAGAGGGCGGGGACCTTGTCGAGGCCCGCGAGCAGGATGACCGGTGTGGCGAGGAGGAACGAGAAGTTCGCCGCGCCCTCGTGGTCGAGGCCGCCGGCGAGGCCGGCGGCCATGGTGACCCCGCTGCGCGAGATCCCGGCGAGCAGGGCGAGCACCTCGCTCGAGCCGATCCCCAGGGTCCGGCCGGCCGACAGTGACGTCACGCGCACCGTGCGCGCGTGGCGGCCCCGCGAGCGGCGCAGCCACTCCCCGAGCATGAGGATCAGCCCGTTCACGATCAGGAAGACGCACGTGGCGAGGGGCTTGGCGAAGAGCTCGCGCAGCTTCGACTGCAGGGTCAGCCCGACCAGTCCGACCGGGATCGACCCGAGGGCGAGCAGCACGAGGAGTCGGTAGTGGGGGTCGAGCGCGGGGTCGCGCAGCCGCCACAGTGCACCGACGCCCGTCTCGGGCGTCCGGCGGAGCTGGCGGGCGAGGCCGGCGAGGAGCTGGAGCCACGTGCGCCGGAAGTAGAGCAAGAGCCCGAGCGCGGTGCCGACGTGCATGGCGACGAGCACCACGAGGAAGAAGGACTCGGTCTGGGTCTGGGACGAGACGAGGTTGTGCCACCCCAGCAGGGCCGGGACGAGCACGCCGTGACCGAGGCTCGAGACCGGGAAGAGCTCGGTGAGGCCCTGGACGAGGCCCATCACGATCGCCTGGAGGTAGCTGAGGTGGGCCACGGGAGCGAACCTAGACGAGACGTCGGTGAACGGCGTGCGACAGACTGGGGGCGTGCGCTACCTCATCGTCGTGCGCCACGCCACCGCCGAGGACCCCGAGCCGGGGCGCACGGACGTCGAGCGGGCCCTCACCAAGAAGGGGCGTCGCCAGTGCGCGCGCCTGCGGGCCTGGGCCGAGGACCCCGGCGCCCTCGGCCGCTTCGGCCCGGTGACGGCCGTGGTGAGCGCGGCCGCGCGCACGCGCGAGACCTTCGAGCGTGGCTTCGCGGGCACGTCCCTCGTCGCCGAGTCGTTCGAGAGCCCCGCCCTCTACAACGGCCGGCGCCCCGTGGGGGTGGAGGACGTCGTCGTCGAGCTCGTCGCCCACGACACGGCCGCCCGCTCGCTGCTCGTGGTCGGCCACAACCCCACCGTCCGTGAGGTCGTCGACGTCCTCGGCCTGGGGGTGCCGCTGTCGCGCGAGGGGTGGTTCCCCAAGGGCGGGGCGGTCGTGCTGGAACTCGCCGACGGCCGCCCGATCGGGGCCGGGGGCCACCGCTGCGTGGGGTTCTTCGACCCGACGGCCGAGGACTAGAGGGTCCGCAGGATCGCCGCGTCGCCCTGGCCGCCGCCGCCGCAGAGCCCGACGGCGGCCAGGCCGCCGCCGCGCTGGGCCAACTCGGTGAGGGCGGTGATCACGAGGCGCGCGCCGGACATCCCGATCGGGTGGCCTAGGGCGATGGCGCCGCCGTTGACGTTCACCCGCTCCTCGTCGACGCCGAGGTCGTCCATCGAGGCCAGCGCGACCGCGGCGAAGGCCTCGTTGATCTCGAGGACGGCCAGGTCGCGGATCTCGACCTCGGCGCGCTTGGCGGCCTTGAGGATGGCCCGGGAGGGTTGGGTGAGCAGCGACGTGTCGGGGCCGGCCACCTGGCCGTAGCCGACGATCTCGCCGATCGGGTCGAGGCCGAGCTCCACGCTGCGCTCGTGGCTCATCACGAGCACCGCCGCGGCGCCGTCGGAGATCTGGCTGGCGTTGCCCGCGGTGATGGTGCCGTCGGACTCGAAGGCCGGGCGCAGCCGCGCGAGCCCCTCGGGGGTGGTGTCGGCCCGGATGCCCTCGTCGGCGTCGAGGGTGAGCGGCTCGCCGCCCCGGCGCGGCACGGCGACCGGCGCGATCTCGAGGGCCAGGCGGCCGACCTTGGCCGCCGCGGCCGCGAGCTCGTGGCTGCGCGCGGCGAACTCGTCCTGGCGCTGGCGCGAGAGGCGACCGGCGCTGTAGCGCTCGGTCGCCAGGCCCATCGCGCAGTGGTCGAAGGCGCACGTGAGCCCGTCGAACATCATCGAGTCCACGACCGACTGGTCGCCGAGCCGGTAGCCGGCGCGGGCGCCGGGCAGCAGGTAGGGCGCGTTGGTCATCGACTCCATGCCTCCGGCGACGACGACGTCGGCCTCCCCGGCGCGCACCATGAGGTCGGCCAGGTAAATCGACTGCAGCCCCGAGAGGCAGACCTTGTTGACGGTGGTCGCGTGCACGCTCAAAGGGACGCCGGCCTTGGCCGCGGCCTGGCGGGCCGTGATCTGGCCCTGACCGGCCTGGAGCACCTGGCCCATGAGGACGGCGTCGATCGTGGCGGGGTCGAGGCCCGTCGCCTCGAGGACCGCCTTGATCGCGGCGCCGCCCAGGTCCTGGGCGCTCAGCGGCGCGAACCCGCCGGCCAGCCTGGCGATGGCCGTCCTCTTGCCGGCGACGATGACGCTTCGGGTCATGAGACCTCCTTGTCCGCTGAGAGACACGTTAGACGGGCCGGAATCTCGCCGAATCCGACCGCTAGCCTCTCGCGGATGAGCGAGATCCTCGACGCCGTGCGCGCCGACGCCGGCCCCGACGAACTGGCCGGCCTGCCCCTGCCCGCGACGACCCGCGCGGTCCTGGTGCGCCGGTCCGACGTCGGGATGTTCGAGGGGCTGGACTCGCGCGACAAGGACCCGCGCCGGAGCCTGCGCCTCGAGGAGGTGCCCCTGCCCGAGCTCGCCCCCGACGAGGTCTACCTGGCGGTCATGGCCTCGTCGATCAACTTCAACACGGTCTGGACGAGCATCTTCGAGCCGCTGCCGACCTTCGGCTTCCTCGACCGGCTCGGGCGCGAGTCGGTGTGGGGCGCGCGCCACGCCCTCGACTACCACGTGGTCGGCTCGGACGCCTCGGGGGTGGTGCTGCGCGCGGGCTCGGCCGTGCGCAACTGGCGGGTCGGGGACCGGGTGACGGTCCACTGCAACTACGTCGACGATCAGGACCCCTCGGCCCACGACGACTCGATGCTCGCGAGCAACCAGCGGATCTGGGGCTTCGAGACGAACTTCGGGGGACTGGCCGACGTCTGTGTCGTCAAGGCCAACCAGCTCATGCCCAAGCCGGCCCACCTCACGTGGGAGGAGGCGGCCGTGAACGCGCTGTGCAACTCGACGGCCTACCGGATGCTGCTGTCGCCCAACGGCGCGCGCATCGGGCCCGGCGACCGGGTGCTGGTGTGGGGGGCGTCGGGCGGGATCGGCTCGTTCGCGGTCCCGCACGTC
>NCBE01000184.1 GCA_002255565.1 Actinobacteria bacterium 21-73-9 | reverse complement strand
GGGGTGCGGGTCGTGGTCCTTCGGCCCGCTGCCGGTCGGCACTTCGCCCGTCTCGCGGCCAACCTGGCGCTCGCCGACCTGGTCGGCTCCGCCGCGCGCTGACGCTGCAGGCGGCCCGCGGCGACCTACCTGGCGGCGAGAACAGCAACCAGCGCACCGAGCCACAGACACGGTCCCGCCGGTATGGCGGGGGTTCGCCCCGGTCGGCGACTGGGGCGCCAGAGCACGACGGCAACCAGGGCGATAACCCAGCCGAGGATCACCCCGGTCGACAGCGCCGACCAGCCCACCCAGCCGAGGAGGAGGCCGAGCAACCCGCCCAGGATGACGTCGGCGAGGCCGAGCCGCTGCCCGCCGGCCACGAGGGCGATGACGAGGTAGAAGGCGGCGAGGGCGGCCATGGCGATGACGGCCCGCCCGAGCGGCCACCAGGTGCCGTCCGTTCCGGCGGCGACGGCGAGGAGCGCGACACCGACTGGGTACGACGGCAGCAGCAGCGCGTTGGGCATCGTGAAAGTGCGGGCGTCGATCACCGCGGCGACGGTCAGCACGGCCCCGAGGTAGAGGTAGGCGGCGAGCGGCGCCGTCCACCCGAACCGCCACAGGAGCGCAGCCTCGACGACGGTGACCGAGGTGACGGTGACCGCCCGCCAGCGGGCCGGCGCCAGGGCTGGGGCGAGAGAGTCGCCGATCATCGCGGCAGCCGGACGCGGTCTGGGTCTGGCCAGCGCTCGGGGTCGGCGGTGAGCTGGCGGTAGAGGTTGGCGGTGGCGGTCTCGACGTCGAGGTCGAGCTCGGCCAGTCGCCCCTGGAGCAGGCGCCAGACGTCGGTCACCGCGCCGGGGTGGCTATGGGCGGCATGGAGGACCATGAGTCGCCGGTAGGGCTCCTCGGCGTAGCGGTCTCGGGCGATGGCCTGCTCCAAAACCACGACCGCGGTGTCGGGTCGCCCGGTCTGCTCCTCGAGCTCGGCCAGGCGCAGGTGGGCGTCGAGGGCACGGCGGTGCAGGTCCTGGCGGACCGGCTCGATCCACGGCCGGTCGGTGCCCGCCAGCAGGTCGCCCCGGTAGACCTCGACCGCCCGGCGCAGCGCGGCCCGAGCGACCTCGTCGTCGTCGGTCCGGGAGGACTCGCCGAGGGCAGCCTGGAACTCCCACAGGTCGCAGGCGATCTCGTCGGTACAGGGCCGGTAGTGCTCGCCGGCCTTGGTAAGCACCTCGAGGGCGCCGCCACCGGCCTCTCGGAGCCTGGCTCGCAGGTCGCTGAAGGACCTCCAGAACTGGCCGTGGACCCGGCCGGGCGCGGTGTCGGGCCACAGCGCGTCGA
>NCBE01000130.1 GCA_002255565.1 Actinobacteria bacterium 21-73-9 | reverse complement strand
TCCAACCTTCGGATCCAAAGTCCGCTGTTCTGCCGGTTGAACTACCCGCCACGGGCCGGTAAGGTGCCGTTCTTGCCCGATTCTTAGCGAATCGCCGTGAGTCCCTTACCCAGGACGCTAAGACTAGAGGCTGCCCGAGCCAGCGAGAGCCGTGACCGTACCCACCACCAACCCCTACGTGGCCATCGTGGATGACGATCCGTCGATCCGCACGGCCCTGGGACGGGCCCTGCGCATCGAGAACTACGACGTCGAGCTCTTCGACGACGGCGGCTCGGCCCTCAAATCGATCCAGCTGCGGGCCCCCGACGCGATCGTGCTCGACCTGCAACTCCCCGACATCGACGGGCTGGAGGTCTGCCGGAGGATCCGCCGGGGCGGCGACGCCACGCCGATCCTGATGCTGACCGCCCGTGACGCGGTGAACGACCGGGTCGAGGGCCTCGACGTGGGCGCCGACGACTACCTGGTCAAGCCGTTCGACCTCGCCGAGCTGCTGGCCCGGCTCCGGGCGCTGCTGCGCCGGAGGGTCGCGACCGAGGCCGACGGGCAGGTGCTGCGCTTCGAGGACCTCTCGCTCAACCCCCAGACCCGCGAGGTCTTCCGCGCCCAGCGCAAGATCGACCTCACCAAGATCGAGTTCGACCTGCTCGAGCTGTTCTTGACCCACCCTCGCCAGGTCCTCACCCGGGACCAGATCCTCGACCTCGTCTGGGGCTACACCTTCGACTCGGGGACCAACTCCCTCGCCGTCTACATCGGCTACCTGCGCCGCAAGCTCGAAGAGCAGGGTGAGCCCCGGCTCATCCAGACGGTGCGCGGCGTCGGGTACGCCCTGCGCACGGCGTGACCTTCCGCAACCGCGTCATCGCCGCGACGGTGCTGGCGGCGGCGATCGCGGTCGTCCTGGGCGGGCTCGCCTCGTACCTGTCGACCCGACACGCCCTGTTGAACTCGGTGGACGCGTCGCTGCGCCAAGACGCCCAGGCCCAGCACGACGCCGACGACCCCTACCGCGCCATCGGCTCGTTCACCGAGGTCGTCTTGCCGAGTGGCCAGACCCTGCCCAAGTCCGACGTGCCGATCGACAAGACCATCCTCGCCATCGCCAAGGGCACCCTCGGCGAACAGCTGCGCACCGTGGACTTCGACAAGCGGACCTTCCGCGAGCTGATCGCCCCCCTGCCCGCCGGCGCCTACGTCACCTGCCCGACCGGGGTCTGCCAGATCGCCACCACCTCGGCCGAGGTCTTCGTGGTGGACATCACCGGGCAGATCGAGCAGCTCCACGAGCTCTTCACCACCCTGCTGCTGGTGGCCGCGGGCGGGCTGCTCGTCGCCTTCGGGCTGGGCCTCTTCCTCGCCCGCCAGGCCCTGCACCCCCTCGAGGAGGTCACCGACGAGATCGAGAGCATCTCGCTGACCAACGACCTCGAGTACCGCCTCGACGAGGGCGACAACGACGAGCTCGGTCGCCTGCGCCGGGTCTTCAACGAGTTGCTGCGCTCGGTCGAGTCGAGCCAGAACCTCCAGCGCCAGCTCGTGGTCGACGCCAGCCACGAGCTGCGCACCCCGCTCACCTCGCTACGCACCAACGCCCAGGTGCTGGCGCGCCGGCCCGACCTCTCCCACGAGGAGATGGCCCAGGTCACCACCGACATGATCACCCAGGTCGACGAGCTCGCCGCACTGGTGGGGGACCTCGCCGAGCTCGCCCGGGGCGAGCGCAGCGAGGGCGACGTGCGCACGTTGCGCCTGGACGACTGCGTGGACGAGTGCGTGGAGACGGCCCGCACCTACGCGCGCCAGCACGACATCACCGTCGACGTCGAGTCCGACCCGTCGTTCGTCGCGGGCCGCCAGGACCGTCTCGTGCGCGCGGTGTCGAACCTGCTCACCAACGCCGTCAAGTTCACCCCCGAGGGCGGGCGCATCCTCGTGCGCACGCGCGAGGGCTGGGTGTCGGTGTCGGACTCGGGCCCGGGCGTCGCCCCCGAGGAGGTGCCCTTCGTCTTCGACCGCTTCTGGCGCAGCCCCAACGCCCGGGGTCTCCCCGGGTCGGGACTGGGGCTCTCGATCGTCGCCCAGGTCGTCGAGGAGCTCCACGGCTCCGTCGAGGTCGACCGCGACCCCGAGCTCGGCGGGGCCCGCTTCACGATCCAGCTGCCCGAGGTCGACGCCTCGGGCGTCGAGCGGTGATTTTTCGACAGTTCTTACTGGGGGCTCCCCGCCCCCTTAGGCCCCGCCGCAAGGATGGGGGCGAGCCCGACCCCCAGGACCCGACGTGACCCCCTCCCCCCGTACCCCCCTCCAGCGTGACCGACGCTTCGCGCGCGTGCGCCGCACCGCGGCCAGCGTCCTCGTGGGCTCGGGCGTGCTCTCGGGGCTCATGGTCGGCTACCTCGCGACGACGACGCGCCCCCTCGCGGCGACGGCCCCGCGGGTGAGCCCGTCGGGCGCCTCCGCGTCGAGCCCCGCGACGGCGCCGTCGAGCGCGACGCCCGCGACCGGGACGAGCGGCACTCCGAGCCCGAGCGCACCCGCGACGAGCCCCGCGACGCCGACCACGACGACCACCGCGCCGACCACCACGACCACCACCTGTTACTCGACACCCTCGGGGCAGGTCGTCTGCCAGTGACCTCCTCCACCTTCACGGTGTGGGGGCTCACCGCGACGCTGGCCGTCGAGCGCGACGACCAGTTCGAGGCCGCCCTCGCGACGCTCTGGCGCCACCTCGACGCCGTCGACCTCGCGGCGAACCGCTTCCGCTCCGACAGCGAGGTCACCCGGCTCAACCACGCGGCGGGCGAGCCCCTCGAGGTCTCGGCGACCTTCGAGGACGTCCTCGCGGCCGCGCTCGAGTGCGCGCGCTGGACCGACGGCCTGTGCGACCCGACGGTCCTTGCGGCGCTGCTCGACCTCGGCTACGACCGCGACTACGACGAGCTGCGCGCCACGGGCGCGAGGGCGCGACGGGCCGCGCGCCCGGCGCCCGGTGTCGCCGCCATCGACTGGGACCGGGCGGGCCACCGCGTGGCGCTGCGCGACGGCGCCCAGGTCGACTTCGGGGCGAGCGCGAAGGCGCTCGTCGCGGACCGCGTCGCCGACGAGGTGGCCGTCGGGGGCGGGGTCGTGGTCGAGATCGGCGGTGACGTCGCGGTGCGCGGCCGCGGACCCGACGGCCCGTGGGCCATCGGGGTGACCGACTCGCTCGTGATCACCGGGCGCGAGGAGCGCGTCGCGCTCGCCGGCGGCGGGATCGCCACGTCCTCGAACGCGACGCGCACCTGGCGGGCCGGGGGCGCGGTCGTGAACCACCTGGTCGACCCGCGCACCGGCGAGTGCGCCGACGGACCCTTCGCCACCGCCTCGGTCGCCTCCACGAGCTGCCTGCGCGCCAACGCGCTGGCGACGGCCGCCCTGCTCTGGGGCGAGGACGCCCCCTACCACCTGGCCCAGGCCGGCGCGGCGGCTCGGCTGGTGCGGGTCGACGGGACCGTCGAGTACGTGGGAGGCTGGACGCGCGAGGGAGCGGACCGATGATCGCACTCACCACGCCGTACCTCTGGTACACGACGCGCGCGACGGGCTTCGTCACGCTCGCCCTCTTCACGGTCGTCGTGACCCTGGGGACCTTCGTCGCGAACCGCGTCGGGGGGACCGTCGTCGGGCGCTTCGAGCTCAACGAGCTGCACCGCTCGGTGTCGATGGTGGCGATGGCCTTCCTGGGCCTGCACGTGGCCACGACCGCCCTCGACTCGTTCGTGCCCACGGGATGGCTCTCGGTCGTCGTGCCCGGGACCTCCCACTACCGCACCCTCGGGGTCGCACTCGGCGCGGTGGCCATCGACCTCATGATCGCGGTGTGGGTGTCGAGCCTGCTCAAGCGGCGGGTGCGCCCCCAGTCGTGGCGCTTCATCCACTGGTTCAGCTGGGCGGCCTACGCCACGGCGCTCGTCCACGCCTACGCGACCGGGACCGACGCCCGCCACGGCGTCGGGCTCTACGCGCTGATCCTGGCCGCCCTGGCCGTGCTCGCCGCGGCACTGTGGCGGGCCCTCGGCCGTCCCGCGCGCGCCTCGGGGCGCACCGCCCTCTCGCCGCTCGCGCGCGCCCCCCGGCCCCTCGCGACCCCCGGGTCCCGGCCGCCCAAGGACCCCCGCACCCGCCGGCCCGGC
>NCBE01000183.1 GCA_002255565.1 Actinobacteria bacterium 21-73-9 | reverse complement strand
TCTGGATGCGCACCTTTAACAAACTCGAAATCCACACGGCGAGGATGAGGTCAAAGGCAATGGTGCCCACGGCGACGGCGATACGAGATGCGCCCACGATTGACGCGAGAATTTCGGCGCCGTCGAGCACGAGATGGGGGTTAGTCGAGAGCAGCGTGAGGTCCTTGTGCGAGGCCGGTTCGCCCTCCATGGCGTTGACGACGACGTACTTGTGGTGTCCGCGCTGGTCGCGAAGAAAACGCGCCTTGATGCCGGTAGGAAAGGCGGCGCCCCCGCGTCCGGTCAGACCCGAGGCCTCGAGCTCGTCGAGGAGCGAGCCCGTGCGAAAGCTTGAGCGAAAGGCCTCTTCGTGCTGGACGAGGGTGCGTGGCGTACCCGGGGTGCCCGACAAGAGGCGCGGGAGTTGGGTGCTCTCGAGCATTACCGGTCCCGCGAGGGACGGGCGCGCGAGGACGAGCGTGGAAAGACGCTCGGCGACGCGTTCGTGGGCGCGTTCGGTGGCGTGACGGGCCGGGCGGCGGGCGCCACGGGCTCGACCGCGGGACGCGGCGCGGGTGGCGCGCCGAGCCGGGGCCCGTACGTCGCTGGCGGCACCGCGCGCGTCGGTCGAGCGGGACCCTTCGCTGGCAGCGGTGCGGCGGCGAGGGGCGACAGTGCGGTACGTCCCGCGGCGCGCGTCGGTCGTCCGAAGTAGCGCCACAGCGCGGCGCTCGCCACGATCAGTGTGCAGGCACTCACGACCACGAGACCCACTCCGTGACGCGCGTCGGTGCCCGCCAAAAAGGCGTGGGTGAGCGCGCTCGCGAAGGCGAGCCAACTGAACCAGTGAATGAAGCGCCACGAGCGGTTCTGGATGCGCACCTTTAACAAACTCGAAATCCACACGGCGAGGATGAGGTCAAAGGCAATGGTGCCCACGGCGACGGCCGTGCGCTTATAGGACGAGGTGAAGGGGACGAGCACCGAGATCCAGCCCGTGGCGACGAAGCTGTCAATCACGGTCGTCACGATGTGCAGGGCGAGAAAGACCATGGCGACGATGGAGATGGAGCGATGCAGTTCATTGAGCTCGAAGCGCCCCACGATCGAGCCCAACTCCACCGTACCGTCGTGGCGCACGAGTCGTCCCGACCAGCCGGCCTGGGCGATGTGGTAGCCAGCGTCCTCGCCCCAAAGCAGGGCGGCGGTGGCGTAGGCGTTAGCGATGACGCAACTCTGCGCGGTCACGCTCGCGGTGGCGAAGGGCCCTTCGGCGTACGAGCCGGTGCGTGGATCGATGATGTGGTTCACCAGCGCGCCTCCGGCACGCCAGGTGCGCGTCGCGAGCGACGAGGTCGCCACACCGCCGTAGGCCAGGGAGATTCGTGGCGCGTTAGGGCGTACCTCGAGCACGTCGCTGATGCCAATGGTCCAGGGGCCCTCGGGCCCTTCGCCGCGCACGGCCACGTCGCCGCCAATTTCGACGACCGCGCCACCGAGGTGCTCGAGATTGCTCGCCACGTGGTCAACGACGAAGGCTTTGGCGCTCGCGCCGAGGTCGAGCTGCGTGCCCGGCTCGAGCACCAGCGTGTGGTTCAATTCGTCGAGATGGATGGCCTCGCGGCCACGCGGCACGACGGCGTCGGCGCGCGCCACGTCGAGGTGACGAAGCTCGTCGTAGTCGCGGTCGTAACCGAGCGCGAGCAGCGCCGGCAAGACGGTTGGATCGCACAGCCCGTCGGTGGCGGCGCTGGCGCGAAGGGCCGCAACTAACACCTGGGCGAAGGTCGTCGAGACGACGACTTCGTCGCCGTGGTGTTGGTTCACGCGCGAGATCTCCGAATCTGAGCGAAAACGATTACACGCCGCGTCAACTTGGTCAATCGTGCGCCACAGCACGCGTTCGGCTTCCTTGAGCGCGGTCGCTTCTTGGACCGCGAGGGTGCCCGTCATGCCCCAGACCGAGAAATTCATCGGTGCCTAGTAGCAGGTCACGGTGCCAGAAGGCGTGCTGTAACACGTCGTGGTCGTCGTGACGGGCGCGGTGGTGGGAGGGGTGTAGACGGTGGTGGGCGTGGTCGGCGCCACCGGAGCACCCGAAGTGGCGCCCGCGCCTCCGGCAATCGACGTTGAGGGTGCGGTGGACGTGGAGCTGGTCGAACTCGTTGACGTGCCCGCACCCGCGGCCGAACTGGCCCCGGGCGGCACGGTCACCGGCACCGTCGTGTAGGGCTTGGCGCTACTGGCAATGAACGTGACGAGCAGGCCCGAGACGACGCCCGTCACAACGCCCCATTCGCGCCGGATCACCGCCCCCACAAAGAAATAGAAGAGCGACCAGATCACCGCCGCGATGGCGGCCGTCGGCGCG
>NCBE01000129.1 GCA_002255565.1 Actinobacteria bacterium 21-73-9 | reverse complement strand
CCGGGGCGCTGGTGGCGCGGCTGCGCGTGGCGGCCGAGGGGTCCCTCGCCCGACCGACGCGACCCGCGAGGATCAAGCTCGTCGAGGCTTTCAGCGCGCACGCCACGGGCAAGATCCAGAAGAGCCGTCTGCGCGACGGCACGGTCCCGGTCACCTTCGTCGAGGCGCTCTAGCCGTGGCCGAGGTCGCGCCCGGCGCCGCGGTGGCCGACGCCGCACGGGGCACGCGCCAGCGACTCGACCACGTCGACGCGATGCGCCCGATCAAGCAGTCGGCGGTCATCTCGACCCACGCGTTGATCTACTTCGCCCCGCTGTCGACCAGCCTCTGGGCGTCGGGGATGCTCACGCTCACCCACTTCTCGCGCGACGCCTTCTTGTTCGTCTCGGCCTGCATGCTCGCCTACAGCTACCGCGACAGCGCGCGGGTGGCGCTGGCGCGCTACTGGCAGCGCCGGTTCATGTCGGTGGGGCTGGTCTACATCGCCTGGACGGTCATCTACGTCCCCGTGTCCATGGCCACGCCGACCTCGGGCTTCCCCTTCTACCGGCTGTCGGCGTCGACCCTCTTCTCGACGGTGGGGCTGCGCCACCTGGGCGTGGCGCTCGCGACGGGCTACTACCACCTGTACTTCTTGCTGCTCCTGCTCGAGTTCTACGTCCTCTTCCCCTACCTCTTCTGGCTGATCCGGCGGTTCCCGCGCTCGCACGTGACCCTCGTCGTCGTGGCTGCGCTCTGGCAGTTCGCCGTCCCCTACCTGTTCCGCCACGGCTACCTGGGCTTCACGATCTCCCCGTGGCTCGAGACGCGCCTCGTCTCGAGCTACCCCCTCTACCTCATCGGGGGAGTGATCTGCGCCTTCCACCTCGAGGCGTTCCACGACTGGGTCCTGCGGCACTGGCGCGGCCTGCTGGTGGCGACCGTGGCCCTGGCGGCGGTGCCGCTCGTCCTCGACGCGCTGCACCGTCACTACGGGTTCCTCTCGCCGGCCCTCGTACCCGGCGGCGACCCCTTCGCCTCGGCCGTGATCCCCTACAACGTCGCGGCGATCATCGCGATCTACCTCCTGGGGGTCTTCCTCGTCGACCGGCGGCGCAGCGCGCGGACCCGCGCGATCACCAAGTCCGGCTCCGAGGCGGCCTACGGGATCTACGTCAGCCAGCTCCTGTGGATCCTCTTCTTGCACCAGTGGCTTCTCGTCAGTGGTGAGCTCACTCACGTGTGGTGGGTGCTGAACGTGATCGGGATCATCGTCGTGACCTACTTCGCGGGGTGGCTGTTCAGCGCGCTCTTCGCGCGCACCGTGCTCGCCCGCCCCCTCGTCGGCCGCAGCCGCGTGACCTGGGCGTCCCTCTGGCCGCACCCGACTGAGCACGCGGTCGCGAGCTCCGCGTCCGAGGTCGGCGAGGGCCCGCTCAACCTCACCGACGTCTAGCGCCGCCGGCTGGCGCGCGAGAGGGTGACTACGATGGGGCTCTTTCAGCGGGCGAGGTCACGCGTGGCGGGATCGACGGGAGAGGGTGAGCGCCGGCGGGTGCCGGCGCCCCTCATCAAGCGGCGACTGCCCTCGGGGCGCGGCGCGATGGAGCAGCCCAACGTCACGAGCGACCCCGACGCCCCCCAGACCGGACGGTTCTGGGTCGCCGTCGTGGTGACCGGCGTGGTCACCGGGCTCTTCGGGGACCTGCTCATGTGGGTCCTCTACTGGGCCGAGCGTGTTGGATTCGGGTACGCCGGCGGCAGCGTCCAGGCGGCGGTGATGCGCACCGGCGAGGTGCGGCGCGTGGCGGCGCTCGCGGGGGCCGCCGTGATCGGGTCGGTCGCGTGGTACCTGATCCGGCGATTCTTCGCCCACGAGCACGCGGAGATCGACGAGGCGCTGTGGACCGGCACGGGCGAGCTGAGCTTCCGGCGGAGCCTGCTGACCTCGCTCACCTCGGAGGTGGTGGTGGGCCTGGGGGCCTCGATCGGCCGCGAGGCCGCGCCCAAGCTGATGGGGGGCGCCTCGGCGAGCGTGCTCGGGGAGTGGTTCGGGCTCACCCCCGGCCAGATCCGCCTGCTGGTCGCCTGCGGCGGCGGGGCCGGGCTGGCCTGCGTCTACAACGTGCCCTTCGGTGGGGCGCTCTTCACCGCCGAGGTCCTCTACGGCAGCTACGCCCTGCCGGTGGCGCTGCCGGCCCTGGCGACCTCGTTCATCGCGACGACCGTCGCCTGGCTCTACCTGCCCAGTCGGGCTACCTACGTCAACGTCCCGCCCTACCACTTCAGCGCGACGATCATGGTCTGGTCGTTGGGGGCCGGCGTCGTGATCGGCCTGCTCGCCGTGCTCTACGTGCGCCTCATCGGGGTCGCCGCCCACTACCGGTCCCGGGGCGCGAACATCTTCTGGACGATGCCGCTCGCCTTCCTCGCTCTCGCCGGGATCGGCACGTGGTTCCCCCAGCTCTTCGGCAACGGCAAGGGGATGGCCCACGACGCCTTCTTGGGGGTGGGCTCGATCGGCCTGCTCTTCGCCCTGGCGATGTTAAAGCCGCTGGTCACCGCCGCGGTGCTCGGCTCGGGCGCGTCGGGCGGGGTCTTCACGCCGTTCCTCTCCACGGGCGCCGTCCTCGGGGCGTTCCTCGGCGCGGCCTGGAGCCACCTGTGGCCCGGCGCCCCGGTGGGGGCCTTCGCCCTCGTCGGCGCGGCCGCCATGATCGGCGCCTCGATGCAGGCGCCGTTCGTCGGGCTGGTCCTCGTGATGGAGCTCTCCCACGGCGGCTACGACCTCGTGGTGCCGATGATCGCCGCCACGGTGATCGCGACGCTGCTGGTGCGCTGGATCGACGGCTACTCGATCTACTCGGCGCGCCTGCCCTTTTCCGAGCGGGTCCATGACTGACGCCCTCGAGGGCGACCGCCTGGTCGTGCGCGCGACGACGGCCGAGGACGCCGACGACTACCGGGCGCTGCGCCTCGAGGCGCTCGCCGACAGCCCCGACGCCTACGGCACGACCCTCGCCGAGGCGTGCGCCTACGACCCCGAGCGCTGGGTGACCCTCGCCGCGAGCGGGGCGACGGTGCTCGCCTGGCGCGGCCGGAGGCCCGTGGGGATGGTCACGGGCGGGGTGAACGACGCCCACCCGGGCACCCGGTGGCTCTACGGGATGTACGTCACGCCCGAGGAGCGCGGCGGCGCGGTGGGCGAGGCGCTCGTCGAGGCGATCCTCGAGCGGACGCGGACCCTCGGCGCGCCGGCCCTCTACCTCCAGGTCACCGGGGCGATGGGGCGCGCGCGGGCCTTTTACGCCCGACTGGGCTTCGAGCCGACCGGCGAGCGCACGGCGATGCGCCGGGACCCGAGCCTCGCGCTCGCGACCCTCGCGCGTGCGCTCGAGCGCGAGCCGATCCGGGTGCGTCGCGTCGGGTCCAAGGTGCTGGTCGACCTGCGCACCCGGGTCCTGCGCGACGGCGACTTCTCGCGCGCGGCGCGCCACCCCCTCGACGCGGCGCCCTCCACCTGGCACTTCGGGGCGTTCCTCGGTGAGGAGCTCGTGGGCTCGGCTTCGTTCTTCGAGAGCGCCGGGCCGCTCGCCGAGACCCGCGACGCCTACCAGCTGCGCTACATGGCCGTCGAGCCCGGCCTCCAGGGACGCGGGATCGGGCGCGTGTTGCTCGACCACGCCGAGGCGATCCTCGCGGCGAACTCGATACAGCGTGTATGGGCCCACGCCCGCGACAGCGCCCTCGGCTTCTACCGGGCGACCGGCTGGGAGGTCGTCGCGGGCAGCGAGCACCGAAGCGCCGAGACCGGCCTCCCGCACACGACCGTGACCAAGGTGCTCACCGGCGCGGGCGGAGGGCCTGGGTAGGCTCTCGGGGTGCGTCGCTTCCTCGTGCTGGTGCTCGTCGTACTCGTCGCGATCGGCGTCGTCCTCGCGCGCACGATCCACACCCACACCGGTACGTCCTCCACGACCACGACCGCCTCGACCTCGACCACCTCGACGACGCCCGCGCCGATCGCGCCGCTGACCGGCCTGCCCGATCCCGGGGGGGCGGCGCTGCACCGGCCGGCGCTCACGGTCAAGATCGAGAACACGCCCGAGGCGATGCCCCAGTGGGGCGTGGCCCAGGCCGACGTCGTCTACGAGGAGATCGTCAACGGCGGCATCACCCGCCTGGCCGCCGTCTTCAACTCCCAGGCCCCGG
>NCBE01000021.1 GCA_002255565.1 Actinobacteria bacterium 21-73-9 | reverse complement strand
GCGCGGCGCGGCTCACCGCGAGCGCCGAGGGCGAGGGCCCGCCCCCGGCCGTGGTCGGCCGGGGTCCGTCGTCCCGTGAGGGCGTGGGCGACGACACGGGAGGTAGCGGGGGCTCAAGAACGGCGATTATAGGTTCGACGTCGGGTTCACATCCTGACCAGGATTAAGAGGTCCGTAAGGGTGGAGGGTCGCGGCCCGGGGCCGGCGCAGGTGGGGCCGTTAGGCTTACCACCATGGCGGCGCGTGGTCTCAACGAGTGGGGCGTCCCGGCGGGGTCCGCTCGGAGACGGCGTGGCTGAGCCGAGCCGCTCGGGGATCGACCGCCAGATCGGGGTGTGGCCCCGGCGCCCCCGCTCGGCGACCCCCGGGGTCGGGGAGTCCCCCCTGTGGCGTAGCGCCGAGACCGGCTCGCTCGAGACCCTCTTCCCCCCGATCGCCGACTACGCCTTCCTCTCGGACTGCGAGTCGACCTGCCTCGTGGCCCCCACCGGGTCGGTGGAGTGGCTCTGCCTGCCCCGGCCCCACGACCCCAGCGTCTTTGGGACGGTCCTCGACCGCGCGGCCGGGTCGTTCCGCCTGGCACCGATCGACAGCGCCGTGCCGGCGCACCGCCAGTACGTGCCGGGCACGATGGTCCTCGCCACGACCTGGCAGACCCGCGGGGGCTGGCTGATCGTCCACGACTTCCTCGGCATGGCCCCCTGGTACCGCGAGGGGGACCGCACCAACCACCACAAGCGCACCCCGGGGGACTTCGACGCCCTCCACTGCCTGGTGAGGGTGGCGACGTGCCTGCACGGCAGCGTGGACGTGTCGCTCAACTGCGAGCCCTCCTTCGACTACGGACGCGACGACGCGCGTTGGGAGTACACCGGAGCCGCGTACGACGTGGTGCGCACGACCAACGCCGAGTCGCCCCAGCTCACGCTCACCGGGGACGTGCGCTTCGGCGTCGAGGGCCGCGCGGTGCGCGCGAGGCGCCGGCTCAACGAGGGCGAGTCGATCTTCACGGTCCTCAGCTGGTCCGATAGCCCGTACCCCACGACCCGCGAGGCGGTGGAGGAGTGCCGGACCGAGACGAGCCGCTTCTGGCGCGACTGGATCGACGGCGGCCGGTTCCCCGATCACCCGTGGCGCGAGTTGCTCCAGCGCAGTTCGCTCACCCTGAAGGGCCTCACCTACGCGCCCACCGGGGCGCTGCTCGCCGCCCCGACGACCTCGCTCCCCGAGATGATCGGGGGCGGGCGCAACTGGGACTACCGCTACACCTGGGTGCGCGACGCCTCCTTCACCCTGCGCGCGATGCACGCGCTCGGCTTCGACTCCGAGGCCGACGACTTCCTCGCCTTCTTGGGCGACGTGCTCGAGCCCCACAGTGAGACCGGGATGGCCGCGGCCCGGCACCGCCGCCGGCTCAACGTGCTCTATCCCGTCGACGACGGCTCCCACCCGGCCGAGGCCGAGCTCGACCACCTCACCGGCTACGGCGGCAGCCAGCCCGTGCGCGTCGGCAACGGCGCGGTGGACCAGCTCCAGCTCGACATCCTCGGGGCTCTCGTGGACTGCGTCTTCGAGCACACCCGATCGCGCGACTCGTTGAGCGAGCGGTCCTGGCGCATCGTCGTCCAGGCCGTGGAGGCCGTCCTCGAGTCGTGGAAGGAGCCCGACCGGGGCATCTGGGAGATCCGGGGCGCGCCCCAGCACTTCACCTTCTCCAAGGTGATGTGCTGGGTGGCCTGTGACCGCGGGGCTCGGCTGGCCGCGCTGCGCGGCGAGCGCGAGCGGGCCGAGTCGTGGTGGGCCGCGGCCCAGGAGATTCACGCCGACGTCTGCGAGAAGGGGATGAGCGAGCGCGGCTACTTCGCCCAGTCCTACGGCAGCGACGACGTCGACGGGTCGCTGCTGCTCTTGCCGATGATGGGGTTCTTGCCGGGCAGCGACCTGCGCGTGCGCCGGACGGTCTTCGCGATCGCCGACGAGCTGGGCGACGGCGCCTTCGTGAAGCGTTACGCCACCGACCGGACCGACGACGGACTGGACGGCGAGGGCGAGGGCTCTTTCACCGTGTGCTCGTTCTGGATGGTCTCGGCGCTCGTGGAGATCGGCGAGCTCGACCTCGCGCGGGCCCACTGCGAGAAGCTGATCAGCGCGGCGAGCCAGCTCGGCCTCTACGGCGAGGAGCTCGACCCGCTGACCCTGCGCCACCTGGGGAACTTCCCCCAGGCGTTGACCCACCTCTCGCTGATCAACGCCGTGTTGCACGTGATCGAGGCCGACCAGCGCGGCAACGACCCTCAGAACCCGATCGCCGGGTCGCCGAGCTGGTGGCACGCGGCCGGCGGCGACGACCGCCCGAGCACCCTGGGGGGCTGATGAGCGACGCCCGAGAACGAGAACGACCGTGACGCCCCGCCCGGACGGCGCCGCTCCAACGACGGCTGAGCCCCGGGCGGACCTCGTGGTGGTGGCGAACCGCCTGCCCGTCCAACCCGACGCCGAGGCCGGCGTGAACGGCTGGCGGCCGAGCCCGGGGGGGCTGGTCTCGGCGCTGACCTCGGTCCTGCAGCGCGGCAACGGCCTGTGGATCGGCTGGCCGGGGACTTCCCAGCACCGCCACGTGCCCGCCTACTACGAGGGGATCCGCCTGAGGGCCGTGCCGATCTCCTCCGACGAGTACGAGACGTTCTACCTGGGCTTCTCCAACGCCACGCTCTGGCCCCTCTACCACGACGCGATCCGCCCGCCGGCCTTCCACCGCACGTGGTGGCAGAGCTACGTCACGGTGAACCGGCGCTACGCCGACGCCGTCGCGGAGGCGGCCGCGCCGGGGGCGACCGTGTGGGTCCACGACTACCAGCTCCAGCTCGTGCCCCGGATGGTTCGCGAGCGACGGCCCGACGTGCGGGTGGGCTTCTTCATGCACATCCCGTTCCCGCCGCTCGAGCTCTTCAACCAGCTCCCGTGGCGGCGCGAGATCGTCGAGGGGCTGCTCGGGGCGGACCTCGTGGGCTTCCAGACCCGCCAGTCGGCCGCCAACTTCTCGCGCCTGGCCCGCCGCCTCACCCCGGCCGACGGCACCGACGCGCTCGTGCAGTACGAGGGGCGCCACGTGCGCACCGGGGCCTTCCCGATCACCGCCGACGTGGCCCGCTTCGCCGCGGCCGCCCAGGACCCGGCGGTGCGGGCCCGGGCGAAGGAGATCCGCCAGGACCTGGGCGACCCCGAGGTGATCCTGCTCGGGGTCGACCGGCTCGACTACACCAAGGGGATCCAGCAGCGGGCGAAGGCGCTCGCCGAGCTCTACGCCGACCACTCGCTCGACCCCGAGCACCACGTCATGGTCCAGATCGCCGTGCCCTCGCGCGAGAGCGACGCGCACTACGAGCGCGAGCGCCACGAGCTCGAGCAGGTGGTCAGCCAGGTCAACGGCGACTACGGCCTCGTCGGGCGCCCCGTCATCCACTACCTCCACCAGAACATGCCCTTCGACGAGCTGGTCGCGCTCTACCTCGCGGCCGACGTGATGCTCGTGACGCCCTACCGCGACGGGATGAACCTCGTCGCCAAGGAGTACGTCACGTGCCGGACCGACCTGACGGGCCGGCTCATCCTCTCGGAGTTCGCCGGGGCGGCGACCGAGTTGCGCGGCGCCTTCATCGTCAACCCCCACGACCTCGAGGGGGTCAAAGAGGCGATCCGCTCGGCGGTGCGCGTCGGTCCCCGTGAGGCCCGGGAACGCATGGCCCGCCTCCGGCGCCAGACGATGCGCCGCGACGTCTACGACTGGGCGACGACGTTCCTCGGTGCGCTGGAGTCGACCTAGAGCTCGCCGATCAGGTCCTTGAGCGAGTCGACCACGCGGGTCGGCTGGTAGGGCGCACCCACGAGGTCCTCGCGGGTCGCCACCCCCGAGAGCACCAGGATCGTCGGGATGCCCGCCTCGGTGCCGGCGCGCACGTCGGTGTCCATCCGGTCGCCCACGAGGACGGTCTCGGCCGAGTGGGCCCCGAGGATCGCCAGGGCGTCACGGATCATGACCGCGTTGGGCTTGCCCACGACGTAGGGGGCCACCCCGGTGGCGCGCTGGATGAGGGCGGTGAGCGCTCCGCAGCCCGGCAGGGCGCCGTCGGGGGTGGTGCCGGTGGGCTCGGGGTTGGTCGCGACGAAGGCGCTGCCCGCGTCGATGAGCCGGATCGCCCGGGTGATGGCCTCGAAGTCGTAGGTCCACGTCTCGCCCACGACCACGTAGTCGGGGTCGACGGGGTTGTCGGGGTAGCCGAGCTCGGCGAGGGCCTCGTGCATCGCCCGCTCGCCGATCACGTAGGCGCTGCCCTGGGGGCGCTGGTCGACGACGAAGCGGGCGGTCGCCAGCGCCGACGTCCACAGCTGCTCACTCTCGATCGCCACGCCGTGGCTCGTGAGGGCCTCGCAGATCTGGCGGGGGGTGAACAGGGAGTTGTTGGTGAGCACGAGGAAGTCCCGGCCCGTCGAGCGCAGCCGGGCGAGGAAGTCAGCGGCGCCGTCGACCTGGCGGCCGTCGTTGATCAGGACCCCGTCCATGTCGCAGAGCCAGTGCGGGGCGAGGGTCACCCCTCGAGTCTCTCACGGACGAGCCGCCGCCCCGGCCCGGGTGCAAGGTGTCGGGCCGGGGCGGCGGGGGAGGCGAGGCCTTAGCGCTGGTGCCCGCGGTGGTGGCCCGGGCCCTTGGCGTTGCCGGTCAGTCCGAGGCCGGGACCGAGCGGGCCCCAGCCCTCCCCGGTGCCCACGACGATCACCTGGGCGTCGAGGGTCGACGCACTCGTCGCGTCGGGCAGGCCGGCCACGACCACGTGCTCACCGGTGGTGAAGGCGACGCTCGCGGTGGCGAGCTGGCCCTTGTCGTAGACCTTGGTCGTCGGCTCGACGACGACGGTCGTGGTGGCCCCGTCGTGGGTCACGCTGAAGGTGCCGGTGCCGACCGTGCCGATCGACCCGCGCACCACGAGCGGGCGGATGTCGATCGACGCGGCGGTGGTCGGGGCGCCCGGGGCCGTCGTGATCGAGACGTGCTCACCGACCAAGAGGTCGGTCGAGGGCACCGTCGTGGGGCCCTCGGTGTAGGTCGTCGAGCTCGTGAGGGTGTAGGTCGCGCTCGCGCCGTGGTCACCGCTGACGGTCACCGACGCGCCCGGCGTGACCGCCGAGACGACGCCCGAGACGCGCTCGGGTCGCTGCTGCTCGGGGACGCGCACCTTGATCGTGAGCGCGTCGAGGATCGTGCCCGTCGAGTCGATGGTGCCCTCGGCGACGATCGCCTCACCCGGGGTGATCGAGGTCAGCGCCGAGGCCTGTCCGCCGGAGGTCACGACGGTCGAGGCGCCCGCCATGACCGTGCGGGTGAAGCCCTCGGGGCCGATCACCAACACGGTGGAGCCCGAGACCGAGAGCACGAGGCCGTGGATCTCGGCGAGGTCAATGTTGACCGCGGTGGCGGTCGTGGGCGCGCCCGAGGCGGTCGTCACCTCGACGCGGTCACCGACCACGAGCAGGGCCGCCGTGGCGGCCTGGCCGTCGAGGGTGTAGGTCGTCGTGGGGCTGATCGTGTAGGTCGTGGTCACGCCGCCGGCGCTCTCGACGTTGAGGGTCGTGGCCGTCATGGCCATCACGTAGCCCGCGGCGTGGTCGCCCCCGCCACCGTTGTCGTGGCTGCGGCCGTGTCCGTGGCCGGAGTCGGCGCCCGCCACGCTGGCGACACCGAGCCCGAGGCCGGCCGTCACCGCGAGTGCGGCCAGCGACCGGCCGAGTACTGCGGGGGTGGGGTGGGTCATCACTCTCTCCTTGGTTCGTCCGCTCGGACCCCCTCACTATGTCCGGGCGACTTTGGAAACCGGTGTGAGTCGGCTGTGCGTTGGCTGACAAACCCTCCCGTAGTCTGGGATTTGTCGTAGAGGAGGTCTCATGCCGGCACTCACCCCCGAGGACTGGACGGTCCTGGCGCGCCTGGAGCCCGTCGTCGACCCCGCCGGGGAGCGGCCGGTCGCGACCGTGACGACGGCCCCGCGCGGGGTCGAGGGCGAGGGCTTCCCCGTTCGTCGAGCCTTCGCCGGGCTCTCGCTCGCGGCCCTCGACCCCTTCGTGCACATGGACCAGATGGGCGAGGTCGACTACGCGCCCGGCGAGCCCAAGGGGACCCCCTGGCACCCGCACCGCGGCTTCGAGACGGTCACCTACATGATCGACGGCACCTTCCAGCACCAGGACTCGCACGGCGGGGGCGGGCTCATCACCAACGGCTCGACCCAGTGGATGACGGCCGGCCAGGGGATCTTGCACATCGAGACGCCCCCCGAGGCCCTCGTCGAGTCGGGGGGGCTCTTCCACGGGATCCAGCTCTGGGTGAACCTGCCCGCCAAGGACAAGATGATCCCGCCGGCCTACCAGAGCCTCGAGGCCGAGGACGTCGCGCTCGTCGCCTCGCCCGACGCGGCGTCCCTCGTGCGCGTCGTGGCCGGCGCGGTCGGTCACCACCGGGGACCGGGCTCGACCCACACGCCCGTGACGATGGCCCACGTCACGCTAACCCCGGGGGCCGAGCTGGACCTGCCCTGGGACCCGGGCTTCAACGCGCTGGTCTACGTCCTGGCGGGCCGGGGCTCCGTGGGCTCCGAGCGTCGCCCGGTCGCCACGGGCCAGCTCGCGAGCTTCGGGCGCGGCCGGTGGCTCCGGCTCGGGGCCGACATCGCCCCGGACGGACCCGACGGCCGCCTCGAGGTCCTCGTGCTCGGCGGGCGCCGCATCGGCGAGCCGGTCGAGCACTACGGGCCCTTCGTGATGAACACGCGCGCCGAGATCGTCCAGGCCCTCGAGGACTACCAGAAGGGTCGCCTGGGCGTGATCCCACCGGGGGCCCTGATGCCCCACGTCGCGCGTGCGGCGCGCGACGGGGACGGCCGTTAGCGCCGGCGCGCGTCGGGCCCTAGGTTGGCCCCGGGAGGCAACGATGAACGACGGCACCATCTTCGAGCAGATCGAACGGCTCTCCGAGGAGGAGCTGGCCCTCGAGGAGGCTCACCCGGGCAAGCCCATGAGCGAGGCCGAACGGGTGCACCTTCGCGAGGTCGAGGTCCAGCTCGACCAGTGCTACGACCTGCTGCGCCAGCGGCGCGCGCGTCGGGCGGCCGGGCTCGACCCCGACGACGCGGCGCTGCGCAGCGCGACGACGGTGGAGGGCTACCTCCAGTAGCCCTCGGTAGGGTGGGCCGGTGGACCTCGGACTGGGCGGCCGCGCCTTTCTCATCACCGGCGGCACCGACGGTCTCGGCCTCGCGCTGGCGCGGACCCTTCTCGACGAGGGTGCCCGGGTCGCCGTGTGCGGTCGCGACGAGGGGCGCCTCGCGCGCGCCCGGTCGTTGCTCGGCGAGGAGGCCCTGTGCGCGTGCGCCGACGTCACCGCGCCCACCGAGATGGCCGCCTTCGTCGACGCCGCGCGCGGGCGCTTCGGGCGCCTCGACGGGCTCGTGAACAACGCCGGGCGCACGGCCGGGGGACCGGTGGCCGCCTCGAGTGACGACGCCTGGCGCGAGGACCTCGAGCTCAAGGTGGTTGCCGCGGTGCGCCTCGCGCGGCTGTGCCTCGACGACCTGGCGGCGACCGGCGGTTCGGTGCTCAACGTCCTCACGATCATGGCCCGCACGCCGCCCGCCGACTCGACGCCCACCGCGGCGAGCCGGGCGGCCGGGCTGGCCCTCACCAAGGCCCTCAGCCACGAGGCCGGCCCGCGGGGGGTGCGCGCGAACGCCCTGCTCGTCGGGCTGGTGGAGTCGGGTCAGTGGGAGCGCCGCGCCGCCCAGGCCGGGGTCTCGACCGACGTCCTCTACCGGGAGATGGCGGCGTCTCGGCCCATCGCCCTCGGACGGGTCGGCCGGGCCGAGGAGTTCGCCGACGTCGCCGCCTTCTTGCTCTCGCCGCGCGCGAGCTACGTCACCGGGGTGGGACTGGCCGTCGACGGGGGCCTCTCGCCGGCGATCTAGTCGCTCTCGAGCAGCTCGGTGACGCGCCGGACGAGCTCGTCCATGAGGTAGGGCTTGGCGAGGAAGGCCGTCGGGGCGCTGACCGCCACGTCGCGCACGACGTCCTCGCTGGGGTAGCCCGAGGTGAAGAGGAAGCGCGCGGCGGGCTGGTCCCGGCTGAGGCGCGCGGCGAGCTCGGGGCCGTTGACCCGGGGCATGGAGACGTCGCTCACCACGACGTCGACCGGCCCGACCTCGCGGGCGACCTCGAGCGCCTCGGCGCCGTCTTCGGCCTCGAAGACCTCGAAGCCCGCCTCGCGCAGCGCCCTCGCCACGAGGGCCCGGGCCTCCGCGAGGTCCTCGACGAGCACGACCCGCGCGGAGCGGGGCGCCCCTGGGGGTCCCGCTCCGAGCACGGGGGCGTCGTTGGTCGCGGGCAGGTAGAGGTCGACCCGGGTGCCCACCCCGGGGGCGCTGTCGATCTCGACGAAGCCCCCGCACTGGGTCACGACGCCGTAGACGGCGGCGAGCCCCAGCCCGGCGCGCCGATCCTTGGTGGAGAAGAAGGGCTCGAAGGCGCGCGCGCGCGTGGCCTCGTCCATGCCGGGCCCGTTGTCCCCGACGGCGACGCGCACGAAGCGCCGGCCGCCGCCGGGCGCGAGCCGCTCGGTCGCCGCCGTGGGCGCCGGGTCCTCGGTCGTGACCGAGACGACGCCGCCCGCCTCGCCGAGCGCCTCGCGGGCGTTCTCCAGCAGGCTGGCGAGCGCCTGGGCGAGCTGGGCCCGGTCGACCAGGGCGGGCGGGAGCCGCGGGGCGAGCGCCAGGCTTAGCCTGACCGCGTCGTCGAGGTCGCCCGACCACGCGGCGACGAGGCCCTCGACGAGCGAGGTGAGGTCGGTCGCCTCGAGGGGTCCGGTCGGGGTCGTGCCGAGCGCGAAGAGCCGCCGGGAGATCGTCGCGGCGTGTTCGACGGCGGCGTCGATGCGCCGGGCGGCCTCCTCGGCGGACGGGTCGCTGCTCGCGCCCAGCAGTGAGGCGTAGCCGCGCACGACGAGCAGGGCGTTGTTGAAGTCGTGGGCGACGCCCGCGGCGAGCGTGGCGACGGCGTCCATTTTCTCGGCCTGGGCCACGCGGCGCGCGAGCTCGCGTCGCTCGGTGACGTCGGCGAGCACCGCGACGTAGTGGGTGAGCCGTCCCGTCTCGTCCCGGAACGGGGTGAGCGAGACCCGGTCCCAGAACGTCGAGGCGTCGCGGCGGTAGTGGAGGACCTCGCCCGTGAAGGGACGGCCGGCGGCGACGGCCGCGCGCTGGGCGGCGACGACCTCGGGGTCGGAGTCGGGCCCGAGCAGCGCGCGAAGGCTGCGTCCGAGGAACGCGCCACCGCGGTACCCGGTGAGGGCCTCGAAGCCCGGGCTCACGTAGAGCGCCGGGCAGTCGTCACCGAGCGCGTCGAAGACGGCGACACCCTCGCTCAGCGCCGCGATCATCTCGTCGCGCTGCTCGAGCTCGCGCTGGGCGAGACGGCGGCGCTCCTCGTCGAGGATGCCCTGGAAGGCGCCCGAGAGGATGAGCGTGACGTCGCCGAGCACGGCCACGGTCTCGTCGTTGAACGCGTTCGACTCGGGCGCGTAGAGCGTGAGCACGGCGCGCACGCGCCCGTCGGCGTGGACCGGGAAGGCGGCGACCGAGCCGACTCGGTTCTCGCGGGCCCAGTCGTGCCAGGCGGCGACGTCGGGGTCGGTCGAAAAGGCGTTGTGCACGCGGGCCCGGCCCGTCGCGACGGCCTGGATGGCCGGGCCGCGCGAGAGCGGGTCGCTCGGGTCGAGGCTCAGGCCCGCGATGACCGGCGCGAGGCGCTCGCGGTCGATGCCGGCGGCCCCGGCGATCTCGAGGCCGGCGTCGCCCACCGCGCCGACCCAGGCCGCGCTGAACTGGCCGCCCAGGGTCGCCAGCTCGCAGACGCGCTCGAAGAAGGCCGTCGGCCCCGCCCGCGTGCCCGGGGCGAGCAGGTCGAGCAGGCGCGAGCGCAAGGCGACCCCGCGCGCCGAGGTCTCGCTCGGGGTGATGTTGACGAACGTCGCGGCGGCCGCGACGACCTCGCCCGCCTCGGCGAGGGGGAAGAAGCTGATGCGCCAGCGCCGCGGCGCGCCGTAGGGCCCCTTGGGGTCCTGGGCGAGGACGACCTCACCCGAGGCGACGCCCGCGAGGGCTCGACGGAAGTGGGCCTCGAGGGTGTCCCACGCCGCGGGGTCCGAGATGTCCCGGGCGTGGCGGCCCACGACCTCGGCCGGGGAGTGACCGGTGACCCGGGCCTGGACCTCGTTGAGGTAGAGGACGCGCAGGTGCTCGTCGAGCACGGCGAGCCCCACGCTCGAGTGGTGCAAGAAGTGGTCGAGGGTCGTCGGGTTCGCGGCCAGCAGGGCGAAGGCGCGTGATCGGGCGTCGTCGAACGCGCCGGGTTCGGGACTGGTCACCCCACCTCCTCGTGACGCCCTTGCCACATCACGGCCGGGCGCTCGTGACGCCCCGGGGCCGCATCCTACCGAGCGGGTGGCGTCGGCATAAAGCGAAGAATGCTTCGCCTATCGGATCCGTCGCGTGAGCACCTCGGCGACTCGTCGAGGGAGGTCGGAGGCGCCGGCGTAGGGCTGGAGGCGGGCACCGGCGCGCCCGTGGAGGTGGGCCGAGAGGGCCGCCGCCTCGAGGGGGTCGTGACCGCGGGCGAGGGCGCCGGCGATCAGGCCGGCGAGCACGTCGCCGGTGCCGGCGGACGCGAGGGCCGGCGTGCCCGAGGTGACGACCCGGGTCGCACCGTCGGGCGCGGCGACGATCGTGAGGGGACCCTTCAGCAGGACCACGCACCCGGTCGACGCGGCGAGCTCGCGGGTGGCCCGCAGCCGGTCCGGGGGGACGGGTCGCCCGGTGAGGCGTGCGAACTCCCCCTCGTGGGGGGTCAGGACCCAGGCCGGGCCGCCGGGGTGACGAGTCGCGAGGAGCGCGGGGTCGAGCCCGTCGGCGTCGAGGACGACCGGCGAGGTGGCGCTCGCGAGGATCGGCGCCAGCCACGCGGCGGCGCCCTCCCCGAGCCCGGGCCCCGCGACCACGGCGCGCGCCCGAGGGTCGATGGACCCGGTCGCGACGCGCACGACCTCGGTCGGCAGGTCGAGGCCCGTCACCTCGGCTCGGCTCGCCAGGCGCACCATGGACGCCCCACCGGCGAGCGCGCCCGACGCGACGAGGCGCGCCCCCCGGGCATCAGGGACGAGCCGACGAGCGCCACGACCGCGTGACGCCACTTGTGGTCGTCGCCCGCGCGGGTGACGTAGCCCGCGAGGTCGGTGTCCTCGACGACGCCGTCGCGCGACGAGGTGACGATGCCGAGCCCGTGCAGGACCACGCGACCGGCTAGGGCGGCCGCGGACCCGGTCACGTGGGCGGGCTTCAGCGCGCCGAGGGCGACGGTGAGGGTCGCGCGCGCGGGGACGCCCAGCAGGTCGCCGGTGTCGGCGTCGACGCCCGAGGGCAGGTCGACGGCCACCACCGGGGCGTCGGTGACCGGCGCGCGATAGGGGCGCGAGCAGCCCAGGCCAAAGGCCGCATCCACCACGAGGTCGTAGCCCGCGAGGACGGCCGGCTGACCGGCCGCCGGGACCACCTCGACCCGGGCGCCGCGGCGCGCGAGCCACGCGGCGGCGACCCGACCGTCGGCCCCGTTGAGGCCGGGGCCCGCGACGACCGCGACGCGCCGGCCGTAGAGCGTGCCGAGGAGCGAACGGCACTCCTGGGCGACGGCCACCCCGGCGCGGCGCACCAGGGCCGCTGAGCCCACGAGCTCGATCGCGGCCGCGTCGGCCGCGCGCATGGCCGCGGCGTCGAGCAGCGGTCTCACGTCGTGGTCCCGTCGAGCAGGTCCCGCACGACCTGGGCCATCTCGGTGAGCCCGTAGGGCTTCTCGAGGAAGGCCGAACGGCTCGTGGGGGCGATGACGGCGTCGTGCTCGGGGCTCGGGTAGCCCGAGGTGAACAGGACCGCCGTCTGGGGGCGCAGCTCGAGGAGCCGCGCGGCGAGCTCGCGGCCGTTCATCCGGGGCATCACGACGTCGGTGACCAGGGCGGCGATGGGGTCGGGCTCCGCGGCGGCCAGCGCGAGCGCCTCGGACCCGTCGCCGGCCACGAGCACGCGGTAGCCGAGGTCGGCCAGGTAGCCGCTCACGAGGTCGCGGGCCTCATCGACGTCCTCGACGACGAGGAGGGTCTCGGTCCCGCGCAGTGAGTCGCGCACGGCGCGCTCGGGTCGACTCGCCCCGAGCGGGCCGCCGACCGCCGGCAGGAAGACCTTGACGGTCGTGCCCGCGCCGGGTGAGCTGTAGAAGCGCACGTGGCCCCCGCAGCGGCGCACGATGCCGTAGACGGTGGAGAGCCCGAGCCCGGTACCGGTCGGCTTGGTGGTGAAGAACGGCTCGAACACGCGCGCGAGGGTCGCCTCGTCCATGCCCTCGCCCGAGTCGGTGATCTGGAGCAGGACGTGGGGCCCCGGGGTGACCTCGGCGTGGAGGTCGGCGTAGTCCTGGTCGAGGTGGGCGAGTGCCGTGCGCACCTCGAGGCGCCCGCCCTGGGGCATCGCCTCGCGGGCGTTGGACACGAGGTTCAAGATGGCCTGCTCGAGCTGGGACCGGTCGACCTCGACCGCGGCGAGGTCGTCGGCGAGGTCGATGCGCACGACGACGTCCTCGCCGATCATGCGCTCGAGCAGTCGCAGGGCGTCGCGCACGACCTCGCTCAGGTCGAGGCGCTGGGGGTGGATCATCTGGCCGCGGCTGAAGGTCAGGAGCCGCCGGGTGAAGTCGGCCGCCTTCTCGACGGCGGCGTCGATGCGCTGGGCCATCTCGCGCAGCGGCGGCTCCTCCAGGCGCTGGGCGAGGAGCCCCGAGTAGCCGCGGATCACCAGGAGCATGTTGTTGAAGTCGTGGGCGACGCCGCCGGCGAGGGTGCCGAGGGCCTCGAGCTTCTGGGACTGGAGGAGTTGGAGCTCCATCTCGCGCGCCGCGGTGACGTCGGTGTTGACCCCCACGAAGTGCGAGGCCCGTCCGCGCTCGTCGAGGACCGGCGTGATGGTGAGACGGTTCCAGAACGGCGTGCCGTCCTTGCGGTAGTTGACGAGCTCGACGAGCGTCTCGCGCTCCTCGGCGACGGCCCGGTCGATCTCGGCGATGGCCTCGGGGGCGGTCTCGGGGCCGTCGAGGAAGGTGGCGCTCCGTCCGAGGACCTCGTCCTCGCTGTAGCCGGTGAGGGTGAGGAAGCTCGGGCTGGCGTAGATGACCCGACGCTCGTCGGAGCTCGCGGTGATGAGCACACCCTGGCTGATCGCCCGCAGCGCCCGGTCGTGGGTGCGCAGCATCTCCTCGTCGGCCGCGCGCAGCCGCTCGTTGACGAAGCGGTCCAGGGCGAACGAGAGAATGGGCGTGATCTCCGAGAGTGCCCGGACCAGCTCCTCGGTGAAGTAGCCGACCTGCTCGGAGTAGAGCCCGAGGGTGGCGACGACCCGCTCGCCCTCGCGGATGGGGAAGGAGGCCGACGCCCGGAACCCGAAGCGGGCCGCTCGCCGGTGCCAGGGCAGGGTCATGTCGGCGGCCAGGAAGTCGTTGATGACCTGGGGCTCCCCCTCGCGCAGGGCGCGTCCGGTCGGGCCCTGCGAGGTGATGTGGTCGGGGTCGAGGCTCACGTGGAGCTCCTCGAGGTAGGCCGACTGGCCGTACTTGGTCGCGACGTCGACCTCGCCCTCGTGGGGGACCCCGACCCAGGCGAGGGCGAAGCCCCCGACCTCGACGGCGATCCGGCAGACCGTCGCGAACAGGGCGGCCGGGCTCACCGACTCGCTCACCGCCCGGTTGGTCTCGGCCAGCATGGCGTAGAGGCGGGAGCGCTCCTCGAGGTGGAGCTGGGCGTCGGTCAGCTCGGTCACGTCGTGGGCGACGATGCCGACGCCGACCACCTCGCGTTCGACGCGCATGGGGTAGTAGCTCGCGAGCCAGTGGCGGCGCTTGGGGAGCTCGGAGACCTGCTGCTCGGTGAGGCGGAGGTTGGCGATGGTCTCGCCGGCGAGGACGCGTCCGTACACCCCGCTCAGGGTCGACCAGGCGCGCGGGGCCACCTCGGCGACGCGCCGCCCGACGTGGTCGGCCACCGAGAGGCCGTGGCCATCGGCGAGGACGCGGTTGATGACGAGGTAGCGGAACTCCCGGTCGAGCAGGGCGAAGCCGGTGGGGGTGTTCTCGAGGAAGAGGTCGAACAGGGCCGCCCGGTAGGCCGGGTCGGCCGCCACCGACGGAAGGGCCTGCGGGGCGTCGCCGGGGGCCGTCGTGTCGCCCCGCCCCCGCTTCGGTTCACGTCGCATGGCCACCGACCCTCCTTCGCACTCTAGTGAGGCCGAGGCCACGAGAGCGGAGGGGTCGCGACACGCAGACCCAACGCCGCGAGGCGGGGCGCCGCGACGTGCGGGCCCCGCCTCGCGGGTGGAGACGTCTACCTAAGCCAGGCGGGGATGCCCGAGCTCAGGCGCTTCACCACGGTCACCGGTCCGTTCTTCGAGTTGGTCGTGTAGACCGTGTTCGAGACCGCCTTCATCGACGTGGCGCTCGCCACCTCGTCGATCTGACCGGCGTTGAGGCCCTGGTGGTTGACGGGCGTGTACTGGAGCGGCGCCAGCGAGGGCGTCTGGGTGAACGTCGAGTGCGTGAGCAGCTTCAAGAAGCTGGCGCGGGTGAAGTTCTTGCCCGCGGCCTTGAGGGCCTCGACGAAGGCGACCCCGAAGCCGATGCCGTACTCGATGTTGCCGTTGAGCGGCGAGGTCGAGGTGAAGCCCGGGAAGTCCGTGGGGTCGGCCTGAATGACCTTGTACATCCACTTGATCCACGGGCTGGCGCTCGTGGGCGTCGGGAGGTAGGTGAAGCTGATCGCCCCAACCTCGGGGTCGACGCCCAGGCTCTTGAAGGGCGCGGCGACCGTCTGGGGGTCCGAGCCGACGCTGGAGATCACCCAGTGGGGGGTGTAGCTCAGCTGCAGCGCGGCGCCCAGGGCCGCGTCGGTCGCACCGGGGATGGTGTCGAGGTAGACGACGGTGCACTTGGCGTTCTGGAAGGCCTGGATGTAGGGAGCGATGGACGCGCCGTTGGTCGCCACGAGCGAGGTCGTCGAGTAGAAGTCGGTCACGACGGGGCTCACACCACCCGCCACCAGTCCGGCGAGGCCGTTGGTGCCGAAGTCGTCACCCTGGCCCAGGAAGCAGACGTTCTGGTTCGCGTAGGTCGAGAGGATGTACTTGGCCAGAATCTTGCTCTCGACCGGGTAGCTGGGCTGCCAGCCGAAGAGACCCGGGTACTGGGACGGGTCGTTCCAGTCCGAGGAGCCGGAGTTCACGAAGAGCTGGGGCACGCCGTTCTTCTTCAGCAGCGTGCGCACGAGGTCCTGGGTCGGGGTCCCGAGCGAGCCCACGGTGGCGAAGACCGGCAGCGCCAGCAGCTTCTGGGTCTGGGTCACGGTGTTGGGGACGCCGGTGCAGCCGAAGCCCGGCGTGCCGTAGCAGTCGTCCTCGAGCACGTAGCGAATCTTGCGGCCGTTCACCCCGCCCTTGGAGTCCACGTACTTGAAGACGGCGTTGGCGGCCTTGGCCACCTGGTTGTAGCCCGACGAGGCGATGCCCGTTAACGGCACGGTGGCGCCGATCGTGACCTGCCTGGCCGTCACCCCAGGGACCTTGGGCGCCCGAGCCTTGGACGCGGCACCCGCGTCGCCTATCGACGTGGCCGCCGTGGCGAGGGTCGCGCACAGGAGTAGTGCCGAACCTGCCGTCGCGACGCGTCGCCACTTGGAAATTGCCATCGTGTGATGTCCCCCCTGATGAGTGTGTCCGGAACCTTTGCTTACTCTCGCGCGAGGGCCCGGCGCTGGCGAAGGTGCCGGACGGTCCCGGCGATGCCCAGGGGCGAGAACATCATGGTCACGATGAGCAGCGCGCCGAAGATGATGCCGTTGAGCTGGCTCGCGAGGTTGCCCTGGGGGTTGAGCCCCGTCTGGGCGACGAACCACGCGATGACGTTGGTCGAGTAGGCGTAGACGACCCCGCCGATGAGGGCCCCGGATATCGTGCCGATCCCCCCGATGACGATCACCGCGAGGATCGTGATCGACAGCGCGAAGCCGTAGGTCGCGGGCGAGACCGAGTTGTTGAGGAGCGTCCACAGCGCCCCGCCCAGCGCGGCGTAGGCGGCGCTGATGACAAAGGCGATGACCCTCGTGCGCGGCAGAGCGACGCCGACGAGCTCGGCGGCGACGTCGTTGTCGCGCACCAGGCGCATCGCCCGCCCGGTGCGGCTGGCGAACAGGTTGGCCATGAAGAAGAAGGCGACGCCGGTGGCGACCATGATGACGTCGGTCAGCCAGAGCGTGTCGGTCGTGAGCGTGGGCGTGCCCGCGTGGAAGAGGCTCACGAGCCAGTGCGGCGCCGTCGCCGAGTTGGGCAACTGCAAGCCGGAGTCCCCGCCGGTCCAGGAGCTGAACGAACTGAGGATCGCGGGGAACGCCACCGCGAAGGCCAGGGTCATGCCGGCGAGGTAGGGCCCGCGCAGGCGCGTGGCCGGCAGGCCGAGCAGCAGGCCGAACAGGGCCCCGACCGCGACCGAGATGAGGAGGGTCACCACGATGGGGGTGGTGGCGTGGTGGTTGGCCCAAATCGCAGTGGCGAAGGCCCCGACGCCCATGAAGGCCCCGTTACCGATCGAGATCTGGCCCGAGGCGCCGGTGAGGAACGACAGCCCGAGCAGCACGATGGCCATCCCCGCCCCCGTCGCGAGGTTGAAGTCCGTGGGCACCGAGAGGAAGGCCGTGGCGAAGACCACCACGTCGACGAGCACCACGGTCAGCATCGCGCGCGCGAGCGCCGGGCGTTCGGCGCGCACCCTGGGCAGGGAGCCGACGAACCCCGCCGCCGTCGCCACGACCGCGACCACCACGACGGCGGCCGCGTCGCTCGCGCGCGGGGCGAGGAACACCGCGAGCACGACCGCCACCGCGAACGCGCCGAGTGCCGCGGCGCCGCGGCGCGCGAGGGGGGTCATACGCGCCTCGTCGCGCTGCGCGTCAGCAGCCCGCTGGGCCGCACCATGAGCGACACGATGAGGATGACCAGGGCTACCAGGATGATCGCGTTGGAGTTGAGGTAGTCACCGACGAACTGCAAGATGACGCCCAGCACGATTCCCGAGGTGACCGCGCCGACCGGACTGTCCAGGCCGCCGACCGCCGCGGCGATGAAGCCGAAGGCGAAGATGCCGTCCATCAGCTGCGGGGTGAGGCCCGTGAAGAAGTTCGAGGCGACCAGGATCGCCGTCACGGCGCCCACGGCGGTCGAGAGCATCCAGCCGAGGGTGAGCATCCGGCCGACCCGCACGCCCAAGAGCCGCGAGACCTCGGGCGCCAGGGCCGAGGCGCGCAGCTGCAGGCCGAGGCGGGTGAAGCGAAAGAGCGTCACGATGGCCCCCATGACCACGAGCGCGGTGACGATCTCGAACAGGCTGAACGGCGACAGGCCGACCGGCTGGCCGCCCAGCTGCCAGTCGATCGGGGAGAAGGGCGCGGGCAGGCTGCGGGGGGTGGTCGACCAGATCGCCGCCGCGAAGGCCTCGAGGATGATCAGGTAGCCCACCATCACGACGATGGGGTTGATCTCGGGCTTGCCGTAGAGGGGGCGCACGAGCACGCGCTCGGTCAGCGCACCGATCGCGAAGGCGGCCACCAGACTCACCCCCACGCAGACCCAGTAGGGCCAGTGGTACGAGAGGAGTCCCATGCCGAGGTACGTGGCGAACATCGGCATCGCGCCCTGGGCGAAGTTGAGCACGCGGGTCGCGCGCCAGACCAGCACGAGGCTCAGGGCGACCAGGCCGTAGATCGCGCCGTTCGTGAGGCCGCCCAGGATGTCGCTGACGATGCGCGACGTGAGGAAGCTGTCCACTACTCCACCATCCCGAGGTAGTACTGACGGAGGCGCTCGTCGGCCGCGACCTGCGGGGCGGGCGCGTCGGCGACGACGCGCCCGACGTTCAGCACGACGGCGTGGTGCGCGATGCGAAGGGCCGAGGAGGCGTTCTGCTCGACCAGGACGACCGTGAGGTCCTTCGTCGCGCACAGCTCGGCGATGGTCGCCATCAGCTGGGCCGTCACGAGGGGCGCGAGCCCCAGCGAGGGCTCGTCGAGCAGGAGGACCGAGGGCCGGGCGATCAGCGCGCGGGCCATGGCGAGCATCTGGCGCTCGCCCCCCGAGAGCTTGGCGGCGTGCTGCTTTCGCCGCTCGCCGAGCACCGGGAACGCCTCGTACTGCTGGGCGAGGCCCTCCTCCAGGGGCACCTTGGCCACGATCGCGCCGAGGCGCAGGTTCTCCTCCACGGTGAACTCAGCGATGACCCCGCGCCCCTCGGGCACGTGACCGACGCCCAGGCGCGCGATCTCCTCGGGCTTGCGCCGGGTGAGGACGCGCTCGTCGAGCGACACCGTCCCACTCTGGGGCGCGACGAGGCCGCTGATGGTGCGCAGCAGGGTGGTCTTGCCGGCGCCGTTGGCGCCGAGCACGGCCGTGATCTTGCCGGTCTCGGCGCGCAGCGACACGTCGCGCAGCGCGTTGACGGCCCCGAAGGTCACGGTGAGCCCCTCGACGGTGATCACTCACTCACCCCCAGGTAGGCCTCGATGACCGCGTGGTTGTCGCGGACCTCGCTCGGCGTTCCGGTGGCGATCACCTGGCCGAAGTTCAGCACGACGAGCCGGTCGACCAGGGGCATCACGAACTCCATGTTGTGCTCGACGAGCAGCACGCCCATGGTCTGGCGCAGCTCGACGATGTGCGCGGCGAACTCCTCGAGCTCGGCCTCGTCGAGTCCCGAGGCGGGTTCGTCGAGCATGAGGAGCCGGGGCCCACCCATCAGGGCGCGCGCGAGGGCCACCTTCTTCGCCGTGCCGTAGGGGATGGTCGAGGGCAGGCGGTGGGCGACCGCGGCGATGCCGAGGTGCTCGAGCATCGCCATGGCGTCGTGCCGCAGCGCCCTCTCGGCGCGCGTCGCACCCGGCAGTGCCAGCAGGCTCGAGACGACGCCGCCGGCCGGACGGCTCTGGCCCCCCGCCATGACGTTCTCGAGGACGGTGCAGCGGCCGAAGAGACCGACGCCCTGGAGGGTCCTCGCCACCCCGGCGCGCGCGAGCTCGTTGGGTCGAAGGTTCGACGCGCCCTGGGTGTGGAAGTGCACGTGGCCCTCGGAGGGTCGCACGAAGCCGCAGGCCACGTTGAAGGCCGTCGTCTTGCCCGCGCCGTTGGGGCCGATGAGCCCGACGATCTCGCCCGAGGCCACGGCGAACGAGACGTCGTCGAGCGCGCGCAGCCCCTCGAAGTGGACCGAGACGTGGTCGAACTCGAGTAGTGCCTCGCCCCCCGCGTCAGTCATTGCGCGTCAAACTAGCCCGAGCGGAGGGGCGTC
>NCBE01000182.1 GCA_002255565.1 Actinobacteria bacterium 21-73-9 | reverse complement strand
CCGCTGGCGGGGATCGGCACCACCCTCGCCGAGGCCGCTCTGCTCGGCCGGCGCGCCGTCGGCGTCGAGCTCGAGGACCGCTGGGTGGCCCTCGCCACCCAGAACCTCGACCACATGCTCGATGACCGCCACCGGCCCCTCGCCGAGGTCCGCCAGGGCGACGCCCGGCGGCTGCCCGAGCTGCTCGGCGACCTCGCCGGACAGGTCGACCTGATCGTCACCTCACCGCCGTACGCGTGCGACGCCGGGGTCATCGACAAGCGGGCGTGGCTGGCCGGCCGGCGCCTCTGCCCGGACGACACCCTCAACTACTCGACCGATCGGGCCAACCTCGGCCACGCCCGCGGTCCGGCTTACGAGACGGCTATGGCCGAGATCTACGCCGCCTGTCACGCCGTGCTGCGCCCGGGGGGCCATCTCGTCGTGGTCACCAAGAACACCCGCCGCAAGGGCCGCACCCTCGACCTGGCCGGGCTCACCGTCGCCCTCGCCACCGCGGCAGGGTTCACCTACATCGGCCACGTCATCGCCCTCCACGCCGCTATCCGCGACGGCGACCTCGCGGCCCGGCCGTCGTACTGGCAGATGACCCAGATCCGCCACGCCCGCCAGCGCGGCGAGCCCGCCCACCTCGTCGCCCACGAGGACGTCACCGTCCACGTCAAGCACCTACGCACCCCGAAGGAGAACACCCGTGCCCGCTGACCTTCCCCTCTCGGTCTGGCCCACCGCCCAGCGCAACGCCCGCTCGCAGCGCAAGGGGCGGTACGTGGAGATCTCCGGCCACCACCCGGCCAAGATGCTCCCCGCCATCGCCCAGCGGGCCATCGCCACCTACACCACACCCGGCGACCTCGTCCTCGACCCGATGGCCGGGATCGGATCCACCCTCGTCGAGGCGGTCCATCTCGGCCGCGACGCCCTCGGCGTCGAGTACGAACCGGAGTGGGCTGATCTCGCCAAGGCCAACCTCGCCTTCGCCCGCTCGAACGGCGCGACCGGTCACGGCGAGGTCGTCTGCGGCGACGCCCGCCACCTCGGCACCGTCGTCGACCCGGCCGTGCGCGGGCTCGTCGCCCTGGTGCTCACCTCGCCGCCGTATGGGCCGTCCCTGCACGGCCGGGTCACCGCCCGACCCGGGCAGGGCATCACCAAGAGCCACGCCCGCCTTCTCCGCCCCGACGGCGTCGTCGCCATGACCGTGCGGCCCTGGTGGCACAACGGCCAACTCGTCGACCTCCCCGGCGCCCTCGTCCGGGTCGGCGAAGCATCCGGGCTGGTGCTCTACGAACGTAACGTCGCGCTGCTGGCTGGGCTGCGCGACGAGAGGCTCGTGCCCCGCAGCTCGTTCTTCGCCCTCGAGCAGGTCCGCAAAGCCCGAGCCGCCGGCGTGCCCCGCCTGGTCACCGCCCACGAGGACTTTCTGGTGTTCCGGCTGGCCCGGACCGTTGGCGACCGGACCGGAACGGCGACCCGGCAGAGGGGGGCCAAGTGATCCTGGTGCCCCGGATCCTCCTTCTGCCGCAGGCCTTGACTTCCTCGGCGGAGATGTGGCCTCCTCCAGTCGAGCCCCCAACCTCGGGGAATCTCCGACATCTACGAACCGGGAGGAAGGCCGAGCAGCCATGTGGGAGCGACATGCCACGGACGCCACAAGATCCTCGGCGACCTTCACCCGTTGCGCCCACCGGCCTGGCACCGCGGTGCGCTCCCCAAGGATCGACGGCCGCTCCGCCCCCGAAGCGGCCGGCCGCGCCGAAGGTGGACGCGCCCGCTCGGGGCGGGGAGGGGCGGCGGTGACCGAGCAGCTCGTGAGTCAGCAGGAGGCGGCCCGAATGGCCGGGTGCAGCAAAGACACCATCGTCAGGGCTCGCAGGAACGGCCGGTTCCCGAACGCCCGGCTCCGGGACCATCGCTGGACGATCCCGACCGATGATCTGCTCGCCGCCGGCCTGTACCGACCCGCCGATCAGGACGCATCGGCTCCATCAGCGGCGGAGGACGTGGGCCGGCCGACGGTGCCGATCGCAGTGGAGCTGGCCCGCGCCCTGGCCCGGGTGGCAGCGCTGGAAGATCTCGTGGCCCGCCAGGACGACCAGCTGGAGTTCCTGCGGCAGTTGACCGTCGAGACCCTCACCAAGCGGGGTGCGGACTGATGGCCCGGCCGCTCAACGGCGGGCTGCGCTTCCAGCGCGGACGGTGGTGGGCCAGCGTCCCGGACAAGGCGGCCACCTCGGGCCGGCACTACGAGTCCTTCTTCGCTGAGGACGACGCC
>NCBE01000181.1 GCA_002255565.1 Actinobacteria bacterium 21-73-9 | reverse complement strand
CGCGCTGTTCCGCCTCAACCGGCTGCAGCGGCTGCTCGACGACCCGTCGATCGAGAACATCAACGCCAACGGCTGTGACCAGGTGTGGGTCCGCTACGCGGATGGCCGTCGCGAGCAGGTGCAGCCGATCGCCTCTTCCGACGACGAGCTGGAGGAGATGCTGCGCACCGCAGCGGCCCGCACCGGGATCGGCGAGCGCCGCTTCGACCGCGGCTCGCCCCGCCTGTCGTTGCAGCTTCCCGACGGCTCGCGGCTGTTCGCCCTCATGGCGGTGGCCGCGAGGCCGTGCCTGTCCATCCGCCGCCACCGATACCTGCGCATCACCCCCGACGACCTGGTGCGCCTCGGCACCCTCGACCTCGCCCTTCGCGAGTTCGTCCGCGCCGCCATGCTGGCCAAGAAGTCCTGCATCATCTGCGGCGGCACCGGGGCCGGCAAGACCACCCTGCTGCGCGCCATGGCCGCCGACATCGCGCCCACCGAGCGCCTCGTCACGATCGAGGACTCCCTCGAGCTCGGCCTCGACCGCTTCGGTGACCTGCACCCCGACGTCGTCGCGTTGGAGGCCCGGGAGCCGAACCTCGAGGGCGAGGGCGGGGTCAGCCTGGCCGAGCTGGTCCGCTGGGCGCTGCGCATGAGCCCCGACCGGGTGATCGTCGGCGAGGCCAGGGGCGAGGAGGTCCTTGCCTTGCTCAACGCCATGAGCCAGGGCACCGACGGGTCGATGGCCACCCTGCACGCCTCCAGCTCGCGCGGTGCGTTCTCCAAGCTGGCCACCTACGCGGTGCAGGCCCCCGAACGCCTCCCACTCGAGGCGACGAACCTGCTGGTCGCCAACGCCGTCCACTTCGTCGTCCATCTGGCCCAGGACGGCGACCGCCGCTACGTCGCCTCGGTGCGCGAGGTCGTCGACGCCGAGGGACCGATGGTGGTCTCGAATGAGATCTTCCGGCCCGGCCCCGACGGCCGGGCGGTGCCCGGCGCCCCCATGCGCAACGACACATTGGACCAGCTTGCCGCCGTCGGGTTCGACCCTGGCCTGCTGGACCGACCCCAAGGCTGGTGGGAGCCGTGAGCGCCCTGGCCGGCCTGTGCGGGGCCGGGGTCGGCCTCGGTCTGCTGCTGGTGGTCGCCGGTTGGCGGGGTATCGACCTGCCCCGCCCGACCCGCCGTCTCGACCGACGACGAATGGAGCGGGCGAACCTGCGGATCGGCGTCGCCGTCGGCGCCGCGTTGGTGGTCGGTGCGCCCACCGGGTGGCCGGTGGGCGCCGTGCTGGCCGGCCTGGCCGGATGGGGCGCGCCGAGCATGTTGGGCGGCGCACGCCGCCACCAGGCGGCCGTGGGGCGCATCGAGGCGATAGCGGGCTGGGCGGAG
>NCBE01000020.1 GCA_002255565.1 Actinobacteria bacterium 21-73-9 | reverse complement strand
GCCTCGCGGGTGCCCGTCGTCGCCTCGCGGGTGCCGGTCGTCGCCTCGCTCGAGCCGTTCGCTCGGCGCGGCTCGCGCGCGCGAGGGGGACGCGGGGACGTCTCGCGACGCCCGGCGCTCGAGCGTGGCGCGTAGGGCGCGCGCGGTGCCTCGGTCGACGCGGGGGTCGTCCCCTGGGGCGTCGTCGGGGACGTCGCGCCGGGCTCGAGGCCGAGGGAGCGCTGGATCTGGCGCACGTGCGCCGAGGTCTCGGGCGTCACGAGCGAGACCACCACGCCCGGTGCCCCGGCCCGGCCGGTGCGACCGGAGCGGTGCACGTAGTCCGCGCTCTGGGTGGGTGGGTCGAAGTGGACGACCGCGGGGAGGGCCTCGACGTGGATGCCGCGGGCGGCGACGTCGGTGGCCACGAGGGCGCGGACCCGTCCGGCGGACATGTCCTTCAGCGCGCGGTCGCGCTGGCCCTGGCTGCGACCGCCGTGCAGCGCCACGGCGCTCACGCCGCGGTCGTTGAGCTGGCGCGCGAGCCGGTCGGCGCCGTGCTTGGTGCGGGTAAAGACGATGGCCCGCTCGTGCTCGTCGAGGAGTCGGGCCGTGGCGTCCACCCGCTCGGTGTGGGCGACCTTCACGAAGTGGTGGTCGACGGGGACCTCCGTGACGGGCCCGACGACGTCGTGGCGCGCGGGGTCGCGGGTGAACGTCGAGATGAGGGAGGCGACGTCGGGGCCCATGGTCGCCGAGAAGAGCATCGTCTGGTGCGTCGAGGCGACCTGGCCGAGGATCCGGCGCACCGCGGGAAGGAAGCCCATGTCGGCCATGCGGTCGGCCTCGTCGACGACGACGGTTTCGACCTCGCCGAGCGAGAGGGTGCCCTGGGCGAGGAGATCCTCGAGCCGTCCGGGGCAGGCCACCACCACGTCCACGCCGTGGGCGAGGGCTTTGCGGGCCGCGGCGTAGGGGGTGCCGCCGTAGACGCTGAGCACCCGGCGCGGGTCGCGCACCAGGGCGGCGAGCTCGCGCTGGACCTGGGCCGCGAGCTCGCGGGTGGGGGTGAGCACCAGTGCGCGCGGCCGTCGGGGGCGGGCCGGGGTGAGCCGCGCGAGCAGAGCGAGGCCGAACGCGAGCGTCTTGCCCGAGCCCGTGACGGCCTGGCCGACCACGTCGCGCCCGGCGAGGGCGTCGGGCAGCGCGGCCTCCTGGATGGGGAAGGCGTCGACGAGGCCGCGCGAGGCGAGGCGCGACGTGAGCTCGGCGGGCACGCCAAGGTCGGCGAAGGTGGGGGGCATGGTTCTCCTCAGGGTTGCGTGAAACCAACCCGAGGGATCCGAATCGGTCTCCGCCGCGGTCGCGGCGAGATGAGTGTTGCCACCCTACCAGGCGTGCGGCCGGGAGGAGCCGGGCCCGCCGAGGGGTTGTGACGTTGTCCCCTAAGGGAGTGGGGGGCAGCTCCATACCGTGAGGAGTGGCGGCGCGCGCCAGACGGCGCGACGCCGCGTGAGAGAGAGGTGCCCATGGGTGACCTAAAGACCATGAAGAGCGAGAAGCGTCTGCCCGATTTCAGCCTGAACTGGCCGTCGTGGCGGTGGTTCGACGACGTGTTCCGTGACGTCGACTGGCGTCCGCCGTTCCGCGTCGAGGAGTACCAGGAGGGCGGCCAGATGGTGGTGCGCGCCGAGCTCCCCGGCATCGACCCGGACAAGGACGTCTCGGTCGAGATCGTGGACGGCGACTTGGTCATCACCGCCGAGAAGCGCCACCACGAGGAGACGACCGAGCGTCACGTCCACCGCAGCGAGTTCCGCTACGGCATGCTGACGCGCAGCGTCGTCCTCCCCGAGGGCGTCGACGCCTCGAAGATCGAGGCGACCTACAAAGACGGTGTCCTCGAGGTCCGCACGCCGATGCCCGAGATCCACGAGGTGGCCGGCGCGACGAAGAAGATCGCGATCCGTCGCGGGTGAACCACCGGGGCCGGCGGCGGGAGCGCCGCCGGCCGTCCCGGGTGGGAGCATCGAGGGGTGAGCGCGTTCGAGTGGGCGAGCCTCGCGGAGTTGCGTACGCGTACGAGCGCGAAGTGGCGCCGCTACGGCGAGGAGGTCCTGCCCCTGTGGGTGGCCGAGATGGACGCGCGCCTGGCCCCGGCCGTGCGCGAGGCCCTCGAGGGCGCGCTGGCGCGCGGTGACACGGGTTACCCCTGGGGCACCGGCTACGCCGAGGCGTACCGGGGGTTCGCGCGCGAGCGCTGGGGCTGGGCCGGCCCGGGACTCGCCTCGGTGGCGATCGTGCCCGACGTCATGCACGGCGTCGGCGAGGCACTGGCCCTGCTCGGCGGCCCCGGGGACCCGGTCGTGGTCACCCCGCCCGTCTACCCCCCCTTCTTCGCGACGGCCGCGCGCGCCCAACGGCCGGTCCTCGAGGCGCCCCTCGACCCCCGGGGGCGGATCGACCCCGCCACCCTGGAGGCGGCCCTCGCCCGGGCCGCCGCGACGAGCCCGCGGGCCGTCCTGCTCCTGTCGAACCCCCACAACCCCACCGGCACCGTCCCGAGCCGGGCCGAGCTCGCCCGGGTCGCGGCCCTGGCGCGCGCCCACGGGGTCACCGTCGTCTCTGACGAGATCCACTCCCCGCTCGTCCTGTCCGGGGCGCGTTTCACCCCCTACCTCTCGCTCGAGGGCACCGAGGACGCCCTGGCCGTCGCCTCGGCGTCCAAGGGCTGGAACCTCGCGGGGCTGAAGGCGGCCCTCCTGCTCGCCGGTCCGGCCGCCGCCGCCGGCCTGGCCCGGCTGCCCGAGAGCGTGGCCCACGGGGCCGGCCACCTGGCCGCCATCGCCCACGGGGCGGCCTTCGCGGCCGGCGGGCCCTGGCTCGACGAGCTGCTCGTCGCGCTCGAGCAGAACCGCCGTTTGCTCGGCGAGCTCGTGGCCGAGCGCCTCCCCGGGGTCGGCTACCTCGCCCCCGAGGGCACCTACCTCGCGTGGCTCGACTGCGCGGCGCTCGGGCTCGCGGACCCCGGCGGCTTCTTCCTCGAGCGGGCCCGCGTGGCGCTCAGCCCGGGCTCGGACTTCGGCACCGGCGGGTCGGCGGCCGTGCGCCTCAACTTCGCGACCTCCCCGGCGATCCTCACCGAGGCGATCGAGCGGATGGTCGGCGCCCTCGCGCGCCGACGCTGAGGCTCAGGGGCCCGGCGCCGGCGCCGGGGCGGGGTGGCTCTCGCGCGCGCCCGTGGGGAGCGTCGCCTCGACGACCGTGCCGATCCCGGGGGTGGAGCGCAGGACGACGATCCCCCCGAGCAGTCGCGCGCGCTCGCGCATCCCGACCAGGCCGAGCGACGCGCTGCCCGTCACGGGCGCGGCGTGCGGGTCGAAGCCCCGGCCGTCGTCCACCACCCGCAGGTGGAGGCCCTCGTCGGCGAAGTCGAGGACGACGTCCACGTGGTGGGCGTCGGCGTGGCGCTGGGCGTTGCGCAGCGACTCCTGGACGATCCGGAACGCGCCGAGCTCGACCTCGGGGGCGAGCCGGGTCGGGCCGCCGTGGACCGCGAGGCTGATCGTGGCCTCGCCCTGGTCGTCGATCTCGGCCACGAGGCTCGAGAGGGCCGGCACGAGGCCGAGCTGGTCGAGCGCGGGCGGGCGCAGGTCGCGCGCCAAGGAGCGCAGCCGGGTCGCCGCCTCGAGGGCCTGGTTGCGCGTGCGCTCGAGCTCGGCGGCCATCTTCTCGGTGACCCCCTCGTGGTGGGCGAGCAGCTCGAGGCGCCGGGCGAGGTGCAAGAACAGCTGGAGCGGCTCGTCGTGGAGCTCGCGCGCGAGGCGACGGCGCTGGTCCTCCTCGAGGTCGACGATCTGGCGGGCGAAGAGCCGCGCGCGACGCTCCTCGCTGCGCTCCTCGGTCACGTCCTCGAAGCTGAGCTGCTGGCGACGCTCGTCGCTGTCGAAGGGCATGTCCACGAGGTCCAGGCGGTAGTCGTGGCCGTTCTCGAGCGTGAGGACCCGTCCCGACAGGCTCGCGAGGTCCACGTCGGGTCCGAGGACGCGCGCCAGCGGCTGGCCCGTGACCGGGCCGAAGAGGGCCGTCGCGGCCGGGTTGGCGTCGCTCACGCGCACGTCCTCGTCGAGCACGACGATGGGCGAGCGGGTCGACTCGAAGAGCCGGTGGTACCCGGCCTCGACCGCGAGGGCGCGCGCGTTGGCCGAGTCGATCCGGGCCTGGGTCGTGCGCTCGGTCTCGACCCGTCGACCAAAGACGACGGCGACCACCACGATGACGGCGAAGTTGAGCAGGTCGTCGCCCGGGTGGCCCTCGTTGTGGGGGAGCAGGAGGTCCGGCAGCCACAGCACCAGCGTCCAGGCCGTGGTGCCGAGCGAGCCGGGCAGCCCGTAGCGCAAGGCGGCGTAGCCGATCGGCACGACCAGGACCGCGACCGGCAGCCCCGACGGGAGCACGCCGCTCGCCACGTCGGGGTGCACGTCGAGGAAGTAGTGCAGGGCGACGATGACCAGGACCGTCCCCTGGATGATCCAGAACGGCCCGTCGGCCAGGGGCGGGCGGACGAGTCGGTCGACGAGCCCGCGCGGCCGGGGCGCGTCGGAGGGGTCAGTCGGTGCGGTCATGGCCCGAGGGGCTCACGAGGCGATGGCGGATGGCGTGGGCGACCGCCTCGGTGCGCGAGGCGACGCCCAGCTTGGCGAGGATGTTCGAGACGTAGCCCTCGACCGTGCGGGTCCCCAGGGCCATCTCGATGGCGATCTGTTTGTTGGAGCGCCCCTGGGCGAGGAGCTGCAGGACGCTCGTCTCACGCGGCGTGAGGCCCCCCACCGAGGTCGGGGCCGTCTCGCGGCGCCGCACGAGACGCTGGGAGACCTGGCGGTCGAGGACGAAGACCCCGTCGTGGACGGCGCGCACGGCGTCGACGAGCTCCTTCGCGGTGGCGGTCTTGAGCAGGTACCCGGCGACGCCCACCTCGAGGGCCTCGGCCACGTAGGCGTAGTCGTCGTAGGCGCTGAGCACGAGGACCTTGGTGGAGGGGAACTGGGCGAGCAGGGCGCGGGAGAGCTCGAGCCCGCTCATCGAGGGCAGGTTCACGTCGACGAGGGCCACGTCGGGCGAGAGGGCGGCCACCGCCTCGAGGGCCTCCTCGCCCGAGCCGGCCATGCCGACCACGACGAGGGTGTCGTCCTGGGAGAGGAGCTCGCGCGTCCCTTCGCGCACCAGGGCGTGGTCGTCCACGATGAGGATCCGGATGGGGTCGGGCCCCGGCCGGTCCGTCTCGACCTCGGCGGCGTCCACGCTCACCTCCCCACTGTGGCACACCCTACGGGTACGTGTACGTAGTTCTACGGTATTCCGTCATCGCGGGCCCGCTCGGGGCGCCGCGGCCGGCCGGGAGGTCGGCGATTTCGTTGCGATTCGGGGTGGATGGGACTTTAGTCCCTTTCTGCCCCGGATGATTGGACCCGGCCTTGATTCAGTGATACTACGTACATAGTCAAGTGGAACCACGTAGATACGGACGTGACCACCCGTTGGAAGGGGCGCGATGGCACTTCTCACCGAGGACCACTCCGCGGCGGGCTTCCCGCGCAGCCACCAGGTCGACCCGATCCCCGTGGCCATCCGGACCCGGCCGCCGTTGGACCCCGAGGCGGTGGGCCGATTCGCGGCCACCGACCCGCCCCGAGGCCTCGACGTGGCACGCCTGAAGCGCGTCGGCGGGATCCTGCGCGACCGTCGCCTGCAGTTCTTCCTCATCCTGCCCAACCAGATCATCTTCTGGCTCGTCATCGCGATCGGGATCGTCGGCACGGTGGTGCCGGGCCTCAACTTCGCCACCGCCATCACCTGGTACCTGTGGTTCTGCCTCGTCTTCGTGATGATGGTGGTGGTCGGGCGGGCCTGGTGCGCCATGTGCCCCTTCGGCGGCTTCGGCGAGTGGGTCCAGCGGCGCACCTTCTTCAAGCGCACCACCAAGAGCCTCGGCCTCGGGCTCAAGATGCCCGAGCGGGTCGCCCAGTACGGCTTCTTGCTCTCGGTCGGGGCGTTCTTGGTCCTGACCTGGATCGAGGAGTTCTTCAACATCGCCGGGCCGGGCAACCCGATGGCCACGAGCTTCATGGTGCTCGGCATCGTGGGCACGGCGCTCGTCTTCTTCCTCACCTTCGAGCGGCGCACCTTCTGCCGCTACGTCTGCCCGCTCTCGGCGCTCATCGGCACCGTCGGCGCGATGGGCTCGGTGGCGGGGTTCCGCACCCGGGACCGCGCGGTCTGTCTCAGCTGTGAGACCAAGGACTGCATGCGCGGCGACGCCGAGGGGTTCGGCTGCCCGTGGTACACCTGGCCGGGCAGCGCCGACTCCAACGCCGCCTGCGGGCTGTGCACCGAGTGCTACAAGGCCTGCCCCTCGGACAACATCGGCCTCTACCTCCAGCCCCCCCTCACCTCGGTCGTCGCGCCCTCTAGGCGCCGGGCCGACGTGGCCTGGTCGGTGGCGCTGCTCTTCGGCCTGGTGCTCTACCAGCAGGTGAACGCGCTCGGGGCCTTCGTGAGCCTGGACAACTGGCTCAACGTGCACCTCCACTTCCCCCAGTACCCCAACCCCGTCGACTACGTCGGGATCATCGCCGCGGTGGCCGTGGCGCTGGCGGCGATCGGGCGGCTCTTCAGCGCGACCTTCGCCCGGCGCGACCTCGTCCTCGCCCCCGGGGGCACGTCCTTCGTCGAGCGCACCAGCAAGTTCCGGGGCTACTTCGTGCCCCTCATGTACGGGATCATCCCGGTCGTGGGCGCCGACTACTTCGCGCGTCAGCTGCCGAAGTTCCTGCGCTACGTCCCGCGCGTGCCGGTCTCCATCGGCCACCTCTTCGGGTTCGGCTCGACCTCGTCGCGCCTCTACCACGCGTCGCTCATCGCCTCGAACGCCGGGATCATCGCCGTCCAGGACCTGGTGATCGCGCTCGGCACGGCGGCGGCGATGTGGGCGAGCTGGCGGATCGCCGGGCGCGACCTCGCCCCGCTGAGCCGCCGGCCCCTCGCCGCGCGCATCGCCGCGACGACGCTCGCGGGCGCGTTGGGCGTCGTGGTCGCCGTGCTGTACGTGTGGATGAACGCCGCGAACTAGGAGCCGAGATGACCATCACCGAGACCGAGCGCGTCGGAACCGGCCGCCACGTCACCGTCCTCGTCGACCGCTGTGCGGGGTGCCAGGAGTGCGTGATCCGCTGCCCGGCCGGGGCGCTCTCCATGGAGCCCGCGAGCTGGACGGCCCGGGTCGACGACGCCCTGTGCGTGGGGTGCCGCCAGTGCGTTCGCACCTGCCCTTTCAGCGCGATCGTCGTCGAGGGCCCGCTCGCGGTCGCCACCCGGGTCGACCCCCCGGTGCGCCACCCGGTCGAGCTCCACGCGAACGTGACCGAGACCCGTCAGGGCTACGCCACGTGGGAGGAGGCGATCGCCGAGGCCAACCGGTGCCTGGCCTGTCCCGACCCGACCTGCGTGCGGGGCTGCCCGGCCCACAACGACATCCCCGCCTTCGTGGCGGCCGTGCGGGACCACGACCTCGAGACCGCCCACGCCATCTTGCGGCGCACGACGGTCCTGCCCGACGTGTGCTCGCGGGTCTGCAATCAGGCCGCCCAGTGCGAGGGCTCGTGCACGTGGTCGCTCGCCGGCGGCGAGCCGGTCGCCATCGGTCGCCTCGAGCGCTTCATCGCCGACCAGGCCGTCATCCCGGCGCCCGTCGTGGCCGAGTCGACGACGGCCCTGTCGGTCGGCGTCGTCGGATCGGGCCCGGCCGCCATCGGCGCCGCCTACGAGCTGCTCGCCGGCGGGGCGCGGGTCACCGTCTACGAGCGCGACGACCGGCCCGGCGGCCTCCTCGTGTGGGGGATCCCGGACTTCACCCTGCCCGACCAGGTTGCCCGTCGGCCGTGGGACGACTTGGTCGCGGCCGGCGTCGACCTGCGGCTCGCGACCTCGGTCGAGCCCGGCGACCTCGACCAGCTGCTCGAGGCCCACGACGCCCTGGTGATGGCCCACGGGGCCGGCCAGGCCCTGCGCCTCACGGTGCCCGGCGCGGACCTCGACGGCGTGGGCACGGCGACGGCGTTCCTCCAGGGGGCCAAGGCCGCCCTGGATCCAGGCGGGGACCCCGCGGCGTTTTGCGCGTCGCTCGGCGTCGCCCCGGGGCGGGGCCGTCGGGTCCTCGTGCTCGGCGCCGGCAACACCGCGATGGACGTCGCCCGCCTCGCCCGGCGCCTCGGCCTCGAGGCGACCTGCGTCGACTGGCTCGACGAGCGCTTCGCCCTCGCCCGGCCCGACGAGCTGGCCGAGGCCCGCTCCGAGGGGGTCGACGTGCGCTTCTCGCGGACCCTCACCAGCCTCGAGGGCTTCGACGGCCGGGTCGTGCGCGCTCTCTTGTCCCACACGACCCAGCGGGACCGGGCGAGCACGCCGGTGGTGTCACCCGACGGCCTCGACGTCCTCGCCGTCGACCTCGTGGTGATGGCCATGGGCTACCGCGTCGAGGAGGGGCTGCGCGCCCGCGTCCCCCAGACGCCCATCGTCAAGCGCCACCGGGGCTTCGCCCCGGGCCGCTGGAGCGCCAGCGGGATCCTCGCCAACCCGGCGAGCCCGGTCTGTTTCGCCCAGCCCGTCGGCGCGCTCGCGCTCGACCGCGAGGTCGGCCTCTGGGAGGCGGCGATGCCCCGGCGTGAGCGGCTCTGGGCGGCCGGCGACGCGCTCACCGGACCCTCGACGGTCGTCGAGGCGATGGCCCAGGGCCGCCGGGCGGCCCGCGCCATCCTCGACGCGCGTCCCTCGCGCGAGGGGCGCGGGCGCGACGCCGAGGCGCCGGCGCCGCGCGTGCTCGTCGCCTACGCCAGCGCCAGCGGCACGACGGCCCGCCTGGCCGAGGTCGTCGGCGACGAACTGCGCCGCGCCGGCGCGACGGTGTCGGTGTTGCCGGTCGAGCGGGTCGACGCCCTCGCCCTGGCCCAGGCCGACGCCCTGGTGCTCGGGAGCTGGGTGGAGGGGCTCGTCGTCGCCCGCGTGCGCGCGGCGCGCGCCATGCGCGACTTCGTCGACGGGCTGCCGTGGCTCGGGGGCCGACCCGTCGCCCTCTTCTGCACCTACGGGGTCAACCCCCGGACGGCCCCGGCCGAACTGGCTCACCAGGTCGAGGCCCGCGGTGGCACGGTGGTGGCGAGCACGGCCTTCGGGGCGGGCGATCGCGCCGAGGACGCGCGCATCCGCCCGACCAAGCCCGAGGCGTTCGCCCACCGCGTGGCCGCGCAGGTCTTCGCGCCAAGGGCGCGCGCGGTCGTCGGCTAGACGGGCTCGCGGGCCGGGCCCAGCACCTCGCTGAGGACGCGCTCGAGGTCGGCGCGCCGGCGCCGGTCCCCGCGGGCCAGACGGGCGACGGCGAGGGCGGACGCCGCCCCCGCGAGGAAGAGCCCGCCGAGGGCGACCAACGAGGCCGTGGCCGCCAACGCGACGAGCAGTTCGAGGACGAGCACGTCCCCATGGTGACCCGCGGGGTCGGCCCCGGCCACCCCGATTCCGCGGCGCACGACCCCCGATTTCCACGCACCCGGAGGTCGCGCACCCGGCCCCGAGGAGGGCGCTAGCGGCGCGCGAGGACGGTGACGGCGGCCCGGCGCCCGAGACCAGGGCGCCCTGGATGGACGACGAGGTGAGGTGGTCGCCCGCGAGGACGACGTCGCCGACCGTGTGTCGCCGTACCGGTCGAAAGGGCGGGCTCACCCGCGGCAGCGCGCGCCACGTCGGTCACGGTGACGAGCTCGACGTCGTGGGTCGCGAGGTCGTAGAGGCGCGCCACGCGGACCCGGGCCCGCTCGGTGTCGGCGACCTCGATCGAGGGGGTGGCGACGAGGGATCGACCCCGGGGCGCGCGCTCGGGGGCCACCGCGGCGACGTCGAGGGCGCTCGTGGTGAGCGGGTCGTCACCGTCGAGGCGCAGCCGACCCGGGGTGTCGACCCGGGGCGTCGACCACCACCACGTGAACTGGCGGTGCCAGGCGACGTCGCCCGTGCCCAGCAGGTCGGCCGCGTCGTGGGCGTCGGTGGCGGCGACGACCGCGCTCGCCGCCACGGTCCCGTCCTCGGTCGTCACGCTCCGCGGGGAGACGGCGGTGACGCGGGTCCCGAGGCGCACGCTCGCGCCCGTCCGGGCCGCGAGGGCCCGGGTCAGCGCCCCGACACCCTCGGGGTGAGTGCTGGGGCGCCCGCGCGCGAAGCTCTTCGCGAGCAGCCGGGTGAAGGCCCACGAGGTGTCCAGGTCGTCCTCGAGCAGGACCTCGCGCAGGAAGGGGCGCACGACGTCGGCCACCATCCGCTCGTCGAGTCCGGCGAGGCGGAGTCCCTCGCGGGTGGCGACGTCGGGTCCGGCGCTGAGGCGCCGCGCCGGTGTGACCGCGAGCGCGCGAGCCCGAGGGCGAACCGGGCCCACGAGCCCGGCGGGGCGAGCCGGACCGCCGCCGCGACGGCGCCGGGGTGCCGGAGGGGGTCGGCGAGGACGAGGCGCCGGTCGCGGCGGCGCACCTCCACCGAGCGCGGGAGGGGCCGCAGGTCGAGGCCCTCGAGGACCCCGGTGGCGAGGAGCTCGGGGTAGGCGGGGTTGACGAGCTGGAAGCCCTGGTCGACCCGGTAGCCGTCGACGGCGAAGGAGTGCACGCGACCCCCGACGTGGTCGGCGCGCTCGAGCACCACCACGTCGACCCCGCGCTCGCCGAGCACCTGGGCGCAGCGCAGCCCGGCGAGCCCCGCGCCGACCACGACGACCGGTGCCGACTCCGCCACGGCGTCGAGGCTACCGAGGCGCGGGCGCCGGCCCGGCGGGGCGGCTGCTAGGGCTGGCCGGTTGTCCCCGGCACCCAGCCGCGCACGCTGAGACTCGCCACCCGGGTGCAGACGCGCAGGGCCACCCGGGTCACGCGGCGCGCCCCGGGGAGGCTGACCGAGAGCGCGCGGGCGCCCGCCGGCGCGCAACTCGCCGTCGGCCAGTTGGCGACGTCGCCCACGCCGAGAGCCGTCGAGGCACTCGCCCCCGGAGCGAGGGCGATCGTGGGGGCGTAGCCGGGCAGGCGGAGGCGACGCGCGGCGGGCCCCACCGGCGCGCCACCCACCGTGCGCAGCGCGCGCACCACCGGGATGCCCGAGAGGGCGCAGGCGACGCGCGCCGTGTTGCGCAGGCGCAGCGGGTAGTACGAGGTGCCGGCCGCGCCGTTGGGCGGCCCGAGCGAGAGGGCCAGCTGGCCGGTGGCACAGCGCGCGACCGCGACGCGCGTCTCGAGGACCGCCGTCCAGGCCGTCGTGCCGCCCACGCAGACCTCGATCGATCGCGGCAAGGCGACGTCGAGCGGGCCCGGCCGGCCGGGCGCCGTGATCCTCACGCGGGCCGCACGTCGGGTGGTGCAGCGGACCCCCGACATCGTCGTCACCCGCGCGACGACCGAGAAGCCGTAGGGGAGGGCGACCCCGTGGGGGTCGCGGGGGCGAGCGCGCGGGTGGACGATCGGCCCGACGGTCGCCCCGGTGGCGCTGAGGAACTGGTAGCCCGCGGGCCCGGCCCACCGGCACGAGGGAATCTCGCGCGAGGTGATCGCGATCCGGGCGGTGGTGCCGCCCGGCCGACTCGTGAGCGTCGCCACCGCTCTCACGTGCCCGGGCAGGCACGCGGGAGGCACCGCCGGGACCGCGGCCGTCGCCGGAGCCGGGACGCTCGCGAGCCCGCCGAGCAGCGCGAGGGACACCAGGGCCGTCGCCGCGACGCGAGCCGGCGGGCGACGGATGACACGAGGGCTCACGAACCACCTCCGCGCCCGAACCTAGCGAGCGATCGCGGCGTCGTCGAGGAGAAGGGGACCTTGGTCTCGGTCACGTCGTGGCGCGGGTCGGGCCGGACGGCTCGCCCGACCACTTGCGCCGACCGGGCCGAACGGGCAGGATGCGACCACCGTCAGCGCGAGGGGGCCGATGAGCCGCGTCAGCACCTACCTGAACTTCCCGGGAACGGCCGAGGAGGCCTTCACCTTCTACGCGGACCTCTTCGGGACGAGCTTCGTCGGACCGATCGTGCGCTTCGCCGACATGCCCGGGCTCGAGGTCGCCGAGTCGGAGCGATCGCTCGTGATGCACGCCGAGGTCGAGATCCTCGCCGGCCACGTGCTGATGGCGACCGACATGCTCGCCTCGTTGGGCCACGAGTGGCGCGTGGGGAACACCACCACGATCGCCCTCGAGGTCGAAAGTCGCGACGAGGTCGACCGGCTCTACGGGGCGCTCGGTGGGGGCTCGGTCGAGTACCAGGCGCCCCAAGTGATGGGCTGGGGCCAGTACTGGGCCACCTGCCTGGACCGCTTCGGGGTCCGCTGGATGTTCTCCTCGGACTGACCCGTCACCTCAGGGCTCGTCGAGCGAGCTGAGGAAGCCGCGCACGAGGGCCGCGAGCGAATCGGGCTGGTCGAAGGGGACGCCGTGGCCCGCCCCGGCGACGGTCTCGACGCGCAGCTCGGGGCGGAGTCGGCGGAGCTCGTCGAGGACGACGGCCTCCACGACGGGCCCGTCGTCGCCCACGACGAGCAACGACGGCACCGTAAGGGCCCGCGCGAGCTCCCGGTAGTCGGGCGCGGGCGGGACGAGGACGTCGAAGGTGCCGCGCCGGGTCGCGCGTCGCGCGCGCCACTGGAGCTCGGCGATCTCCGGGGCCCTCGCCGGGTGCCGGGCCCGCGCGTCGGCCAGCCCCTCGTCGTCGGTGAGCCGCAGCGACGCCGCGTGGCGGGCCACCACGTCGCCGGCGTCGACCTCGCGCTGGCGGGCCGGGGAGAGGAAGGTGGGGTCGATCAGGACGACGCCGGACAGGGCCACCCGCGCCCGACGGGCCACGAGGGCCGCGGTCACGCCCCCCATCGAGTGCCCGACGAGCACGGGGCGGTCCAGGCCGAGTCCGCGGACCAGCGCCTCGACGTCGCGGGCGTGGTCGTCGTAGCGGTAGCCGCGCTCGGGGGCCGAGGAGCGGCCGTGCCCCCTCGCGTCGGGCGCCACGACGTCGGCCGCGCCGGCGAGGTCCCGGGCGACCGGGCCCCACGTCGCGCCGTCACCGGTGAGCCCGTGCAAGAGCACGACCGGTCGACCGGCGCCGGCGCGTCGGAAGTGGAGAACCCCGTCCTCGGTGGCGCACGTGCCCTTGGTCCAGTCGTCCAACAAGCCGCTCGCTCCTCGGGGGTGGGGAGGACATCATGGCTCGGGACCGCCCCGACCGGCCCCACGTCCCGGCGCCCGTCGGATCGTCTCGCGCCCGTCGCCTGGTAGGACTGACTAGCGACCCCCCAAGGAGAACCGATGCCCGACCTCTTCGAGCCCGTCTCGTTCGCCCACGGCCCCTCGTCCCCGAACCGCGTGATGCTCTCGCCCCTCACCAACCAGCAGAGCCACGCCGACGGGACGCTGAGCGACGAGGAGCTGCGATGGCTGGTGATGCGCGCCGAGGGTGGCTTCGGGATCACCACGACGTGCGCGTCGCACGTGCTCGAGCGCGGCCAGGGCTTCCCCGGTCAGCTCGGCTGCTTCTCCGACGACCACCTCCCGGGACTCACGCGTCTCGCCTCGGCGATCCACGAGCGGGGCTCGCGCGCCCTGGTCCAGCTCCACCACGCGGGGCTGCGCTCGCCGGTCGAGCTCATCGGCCACTCCCCGGTCGCCCCGTTCGACGACGCCGAGACGGGCGCCCGGGCCCTCACGACCTCCGAGGTCGAGGGCGTGGTCGAGGCCTTCGCCGTCGCGGCCCTGCGCTGCCGGCGCGCCGGCTTTGACGGCGTCGAGATCCACGGCGCCCACGGCTACCTGCTCTGTCAGTTCCTCGACCCCGAGAGGAACCGCCGGGACGACCGCTACGGCGGCACTTTCGAGGACCGCTCGAGAATCTTCCTCGAGATCGTCGAGGCGGTGCGCGAGCGCTGCGGGGGGGACTTCCTCCTCGCGGTGCGCCTCTCGCCGGAGCGCTTCGGGGTCTCGACCGCTGAGGTCGTCGAGCTCTACCGACGCCTGGTCGCGACCGGTGAGGTGGACCTCATCGACCTCTCGCTCTGGGACGTCTTCAAAGAAGCGATCGACCCGGCCTTCGAGGGACGTCGCCTCGTCGATGTCTTCGCCGAGCTCGACCGCGGGACCGTCCGCCTCGGGGCGGCCGGCAAGCTCTACGCGGGTGCGGACCTGCGCGCCGCCCTCGACGCGGGCCTCGACCTCGTCGTCTTGGGGCGCGCGGCGATCACCAACCACGACTTTCCCCGGCGGGTCGAGGCCGACCCCGACGCCGCGATGCGTGCCCTGCCGGTGCGTGTCGAGACCCTCCACGCCGAGGGGCTCAGTGACCGCTTCGTCGACTACATGCGCGGTTGGCGGGGCTTCGTCGCGGAGGAACCGGGCCCGGCCGTCCACGGGCCCCGTGGTGGGCGAGGCGGGACTTGAACCCGCACGTCCTTTCGGACACAGGCACCTGAAGCCTGCGCGTCTGCCAATTTCGCCACTCGCCCGTGGACCCAGAGACAATAGTGCACGTCCGGAACGGGCCCCCCCTGGCCTGAGTTCGCGGCCCCCGGACCGGTAAAGTCGGAGGGACTATGCCCCTGCGGAAGGTCGAGAACCGCCTCGAGCGGGCCTTCGAGAAGACGTTCTCGCGACCCTTCAAGAACGCCCTGCAGCCGATCGAGATCGCCACACGTATCGTGCGCGAGGTCGACCTGGCCCGTCGCCTCTCGACCCAGGGGGAGATCTCGGCGAACGTGATCACCGTCTGGCTCGGCCCCGACGACGCCCAGCGCTTCGAGGGATTCCAAAAGGCCCTCGTCTCCGAGCTCGAAGAGACCGTCCGCCAGCACGCGATGGGGGAGGGGTACGCCTTCGTCGGCCCGGTGCGCGTCGAGGTCTACGTCGACGACGACCTCAAGCTCGGCGAGCTCGAGGTGCGCTGCGAGTTCGAGGCCGGCGCCAGCCAGCCCCGGCTCGTCGCGAGCGACGGCCGCTCCTTCGTGATCGGCGACTTGCCACTGGTCATCGGCCGGTCCCCCGACGTCGAGGTCGTCGTGAACGACGCGAACGTCAGCCGCCAGCACGCCGAGGTCTGGCGGACCGCCGAGGGGGTCGCGATCCGCGACCTCCAGTCCACCAACGGGACCTACGTCAACGGCCATCGCGTCTCTGCGGTGTCGTTGTCGCCCCGTGACGAGGTGGTGGTGGGGGCCGTGCGCTTCCGGATCGAGCTGGCTTGACGAACCTCCTCGCGACGACGAACTACGCCGCGATCGTCCGTCCCCTGCAGGTCCTGGTCATGGTGGTGGCCGTTCTGTTCCTCCTGCGCGTGTTGCGCGTGGCCCAGGTGCAGGCTCGACCGACGGAGGACCAGAGTGGTCGGCGCCGTCGGTGGCGTGGGGGGCTCGCCCTCGAGATCCTCGAGCCCGAGGAGCGCAGCGGCGAGCGCACGGACGTCGAGGAGGTCGTACTCATCGGCCGGAGCCCCGACTGCGACCTCAGCGTGCTCGACACCTACATCTCCTCGCGTCACGCCCGGGTCATCAACGACGACGGGGACCTGTCCATCGAGGACCTGGGCTCGACCAACGGCACCTACGTGAACCAGGAGCTCGTGCGAGGTCGGGTCCACCTCGCCAAGGGCGACATCGTCCAGGTCGGCGGGGTGTTGCTCGAGGTCGTTCGTTGACCCGGTGGCGGTGCGCCGCGGCGACCGACATCGGGCTGGTGCGCCAAACCAACCAGGACGCGGTCTACGTCGACGGGGCCCTCGCCGTGGTGGCCGACGGGATGGGCGGTCACGCGGCCGGGGAGGTCGCGGCCCAGATCGCCGTGGAGACGGTGCGCGCGGGCTACTACGCGGACGAGTCGGTCGAGGGACTGGTCGCGGCGGTCGAGCGGGCGAACGCGGCGATCGTCCGTGACGCCAAGGAGAACCCCGAGCGCTTCGGCATGGGCACGACGCTCCTCGCGGTCGCGATCACCTACGACTACGCCGGCGCCTCGTCGCCGACGCTCGTGCACGTGGGCGACTCGCGCGCCTACCAGCTGCGCGACGGCGCGCTGCGCCAGCTCACCCAGGACCACAGCGTGGCCGAGGAGTGGGTTCGCCTGGGTCGTCTCACCCCCGAAGAGGCGGCGGTCCACCCCCGCCGCCACCAGCTGACCCGGGGGGTGGGCGTGGAAGAGGAGGTCGCCGTCGACGTCCTGTCCATCGACGCCCTGACCGGCGACCGGATCCTCCTGTGCAGCGACGGGCTGTCCAACGAGCTCGTCCCCGACGAACTGGCGCGCCTGGCCGGCGACCCCGCCGACCTCGAGGACGCCGTGGAGGGCCTCGTGGCCGCGGCCCGGGCGGCCGGAGGCCATGGGCCGTCCGCGCGGACCCTCGCGCCCGCGTCGCTTCACCCTGCGGGTCCTGCTCGGAGTCGTCGCGTTCCTCGCGATCGCGGCCGGGGTGGTCGCTCTCACCCACTGGTACGCGTACTCCTCGTACTACCTGGCCGACTACCAGGGAGCCGTCGTCATCTACCAGGGCCAGCCCTCGGGCATGCTCTGGTACCGGCCGATCCTCCTGGAGGCGACGCCCTACTCCATGAGCGAGCTTCGCCCGCTCGACCAGCGCGCCGTGCGGGCGACGATCCCCGAGCCCACCCTCGGCGCCGCCCGGGCCTACGCGAGGAACCTGTTCCACGAGTGGCAGCTCGGGGTCACCTCGACGACGACCACGACGACGACCCCGACGTCGACCTCGACGACGACCACGACGAGGGGCCGGGGCTAGCCGTGGGACGCCGACTCAGCCTGCTGGCCGCGGCCATCCTCGTGCTCTTCGCCGTGGTCGTGGGACAGAGCCTCAACCTCCAGTTCTTCCGCGCGAGGGCCCTCGACGCCTCGCCGCTCAACCCGCGCAACAACACGGTCACCGCCAACCAGGCTCGGGGGGAGATCGTGGCCGCCGACGGCACGATCCTCGCCCAGTCGGTCCCGGCGGCCAACGGCGGCTACAAGCGGATCTACCCGCTGGGCAGCCTCATGGCGGGCCTCGTGGGCTTCGTCTCGCCCTACTACGGCACCTGGGCGCTCGAGGCCCAGTACAACCGCCAGCTGACCCCCCACCCCCAGCCGCCCCAGAGCCTGGCCCAGGTGCTCGCCCCGACCCAGGCGTCCGACAACGTCGTGCTCACGATCAACGTGGGCTTGGAGCGGGTGATCCAGCACGCCCTAGCCGGCCGCGACGGGGCCGGCGTCGTGATCGACCCTCGGAACGGCGACGTCCTGGCGATGTACTCGAACCCCACCTACAACCCGGTGCCGTTCACCTCGTCGAACTACGCCGTGGCCGCGGCGGCCTGGAAGAAGGACACGACCAACAACGCCCACGGCTTCCCGCCGCTGGGCGAGCTCGCGACCCAGCAGACCTTCCCGCCGGGCTCGACCTTCAAGGTCGTCACCACCTCCGCGGTGCTGCTCTCGAAGCCCCAACTCTTGAAGAAGGTCTACCCGGCCAAGACGTTCATCCACCTGCCCAACTCCAACAAGACCCTCTCGAACTACGCCTACGAGCTCTGCGGCGGCACGATCGCCGAGATGCTCCCGCCGTCGTGCGACACCGGCTTCGCGATGGTCGGGCTCGACCTCGGCGGGAACGCGCTGTCCGCCGCCGCCGACGCCTACGGCTTCAACGAGGTGCCCCCCCTCGACCTGCCCGGCGTGGCGGCGAGCAACTTCCCGCCGGCCTCGGCCTTCACCTACGACCTGCCCCAGCTGGCCTACTCCTCGCTCGGCCAGCAGAACGTCCGCGAGTCGGCCCTCATGGACGCGATGATCGCCGGCACCGTCGCGAACGGCGGGGTGGAGATGGTGCCCCACCTCATGAAGGAGATCACCGGGCCCAACGGGGCCGTGGTCACCCGCTTCAAGAAGAGTGTCTGGAAGACGCCCCTCTCGGCCGCCCAGGCCGCCCAGATCGTGCCGCTCATGGTCGCCGTCGCGACGTCCGGCACGGCCGCCGGGATCTTCCCCGCGGCCGACGACGTCGCCGCGAAGACCGGCACCTCCCAGACGGGCACGGTCGCCCAGAACACCGACGACTGGCTCATCGCCTTCGCCCCGGCGAGCGACCCGACGGTGGCCGCGGCCGTGGTGGTGCCCTACCAGGTGACCTCGGCCACGGGCGCGAGCGTGGCCGGTCCCATCATCGCCTGCCTGATCGAGGGGGGACTCGCCGTGCAGGCCGGCCACCCCGCCGCCTCGAGCGCGTGCCCGGGGTGACGGGTCGCGTGACCAGGGCAACGGCGTAGGCTTTGGAGACCCATGGAAACCGTTGACGACACCCGGCTCTACTCGAACCGCTATCAGGTCACCCACCTGATCGCGCGAGGCGGGATGGCGATGGTGTACCGCGCCCACGACACCTTGTTGAACCGGGCCGTGGCCCTCAAGATCCTCTACCCCGAGCTGAGCGGGGACCCCGCCTTCGTAGAGAGGTTCCGCCGCGAGGCCCAGGCGGCCGCCAACCTGAGCCACCCCAACATCGTGCCGGTCTTCGACTGGGGCGAGGACGAGGGCACCTACTTCATCGTGATGGAGCTCGTCGACGGGACCTCCCTCGCCGAGGTGCTGCGCCATACGGGGTCGGTCTCGCCGTCGCGGGCCGCCCAGATCGGGGCCCAGGTCGCCTCGGCGCTCAGCTTCGCCCACCGGGCCGGCATGGTGCATCGCGACGTGAAGCCGGGCAACATCCTGATCACCCGCGAGGGCCAGGTGAAGGTCACCGACTTCGGCATCGCCCAGGCCGTCGCCAGCGAGGACCACCTCGCGGCCGCGGGCTCGGTCATGGGCACGGCCACCTACTTCTCGCCCGAGCAGGCCGAGGGGATCGCCGTCGACGGGCGCAGCGACGTCTACTCGCTCGGCGTCGTCCTCTTCGAGATGGTGGTGGGACGGCCCCCCTTCGTGGGCGACACCCCGGTCGAGGTCTCGAGCCAGCACGTCCACTCGGTCGTGCCGAGCCCGTCGGATTTCAACCCCGACGTGCCCCACGACCTCGAGGCCATCATCATGGAGTCCCTGGGCAAGTCGCCGATCCAGCGCTACCAGAGCGCTGACGAGTTGCGCGCCGACCTCATCCGCTACACCGAGGGCGAGCCCGTGCGGGCCGGCTCGGGGGAGGGGACGTACTTCGGCGCCGACGCCACGCGGGCCGTGGCCGTCGTCTCGGGCGGGGAGCGGACCCAGGCCGTGCCGATCATGACCGGGCCGCGCACCGACGTGGCGCGGCGGCGCTCCTCGCGCGGCGGCTGGGTCGGCTTCGTCGTGGCGCTCGTCGTCGTGGCCGCCGCGGCGGCCGGCTTCGCCTACTACCAGCACACCCACACCGGGGTCTCGACGATGCCCGACCTGCTCGGCCAGAACGTCCAGCAGGCGAAGTCCACCCTCAAGGCCGACGGGTTCAGCGTCGACACCACCTACGCCAAGTCCAAGCAGCCGCGCGACACGGTGATCGGCTCGTTCCCGAAGTTCGGCCACAAGGTCGTCAAGGGCCAGGCCATCACCCTCACGCTCTCCGAGGGCAACACCACCTCGCCGGTGACCATCCAGAGCTACGTCGGCCTCGCGCTCTCCGACGCCGAGTCCCAGATCAACCACGCGAAGCTCGGCTTCAAGATCAACTACACCTCGACCCCTCCGGGCACGGGCACGGTCATCCCCAACACCGTGCTCGCCCAGAGCCCCCAGCCCGGGACCAAGGGCCAGACCGGCGACACGGTGACCCTCACGGTGCTGGCGTCGGGTTCGACCTACCCGATCGCGAACGTCACCGGCAAAGACGTCGTCCAGGCGACCTCACTACTCACCAACCAGGGCCTCGTCGTCAACGGCGTGCAGGGCCGGACCTGCTCGAACACGGTGAACTCGGGCCTCGTGGTGGCGACCCTGCCGGCCGCCGGGGCGCCGGTGAAGGCCGGCTCGAGCGTGCAGCTGATCCTCTCGTCGGGCTACTGCCAGGTGGTCGTGCCCGGCGTGGTCGGAAAGACCGAGAGCCAGGCGACGAGCGCGCTGCAGGCCCAGAACCTCCAGCCGAGCTACTCGGTCGACCCGACCACCCCGTGCCCGCTGGGCGCGACCGAGCCCACGGTCACGACCCAGAGCGTCCCGGCGGGCGGCAGCGCCACCTACGGGGCGACCATCGCCCTGCAGGTCTGCGAGATGACCGTGCCGGGCGGCGGCGGAACGACCACCCAGGGTTAAGTAGCATCGCCCCGATGGCCAAGACCCCCCCGCGCGACCCCCGCAAGGCCGTCGGCCGCTACGTCGACCCGGTGACGCGGGGGCGGGTCACCCGGCGCACCCCGACCTCGGCCCACCACAGCCCCTGGTGGTACGGGTGGGCGATCCTCGACCTCTTGGTCTTCGGGGTGATCGTGATCACGCTCAACTACCTCGCGGTGCTGCCCGGGGCGACCTCGCCGTGGTACCTGGCCCTGGGGCTCGTGGCGATGTTCGCCGGCTTCTACCTCGCCACCCGCTTCCGCTAGAGCCGCTCGATCACCGTCGCGTTGGCGAGCCCACCGCCCTCGCACATGGTGAGCAGCCCCCAGCGGCCCGACGTGCGCTCGAGCTCGTGCAGGAGCGTCGCCATGAGCTTGGCGCCCGAGGCGCCGAGCGGGTGGCCGAGCGCGATGGCCCCGCCGTTGACGTTCACCCGGTCGAGGTCGGCGTGGTGCTCCTTCTGCCAGGCCAGCACGACCGGGGCGAAGGCCTCGTTGATCTCGACGAGGTCGATCTCTTCGAGGGTGAGCTTCGCGCGCTCGAGCACCGTGGCCGTGGCCGGGATCGGCCCGGTCAGCATCGTGACGGGGTCCACGCCGGCCAGGGCGAACGCGTGGAAGCGCGCGCGCGGCGTGAGCCCGAGCTGCTCGCAGCGCTCCTCGCTCATCACCAGCACCGCCGAGGCGCCGTCGGTGATCTGCGAGGAGTTGCCGGCCGTGATCACGCCGTCCTCCTTGAAGGCCGGCTTCAGCTTGGCGAGCGCCTCCATCGAGGTGTCGGCGCGCACGCCCTCGTCGCGGGCGAGCACGGTGTCGGTGTCGCCGCCCTCGTCGTCGCGCACGGCGACCGGGACGATCTCTCGCTCGAAGCGGCCCTCGGCGCTCGCCCGGGCCGCGCGGCGGTGGCTCTCGAGGGAGAAGGCGTCGAGGTCCTCGCGGGTGAGCCCCCAGCGCTCGGCGATCATCTCGGCCCCGAGGCCCTGGTTGCGCAGGCCGCCCACGGGCTCGTAGCGGGCCTGGACCCGCGGGCCGAAGGGGAATCCGGCGCCCTGGCCGACCGACGAGCCCATGGCCACGCGGCTCATGACCTCGACGCCCGCGGCGACCACGACGTCGTAGGCGCCGGCGATCACGCCCTGGGCCGCGAAGTGGAGCGCCTGCTGGGAGGAACCGCACTGGCGGTCCACCGTGGTGGCCGGGACCGACTCGGGCCAGCCGGCGGCGAGCACGGCGTTGCGCCCGACGTTGAAGGCCTGCTCACCGACCTGGGAGACGCAGCCCATGATCACGTCCTCGACCAGGGCGGGGTCGAGGTCGTTGCGCGCGGCGAGGGCGCGCAGCGCCTCGCTCGCGAGATCCGCCGCGTGCCAGCCCCGCAGGCCCCCGTTGCGCTTGCCCCCGGGCGTGCGCACCGCGTCGACGATCACCGCTGTGGCCACGGCCCACCTCCCACGGGCCCTCCGGGCCCACGGCCCCGAGACTAGACGGGCCTCGGTAGCGTGAGGCCGTGGGCTCTCGCGACATGGACCGGTGGCTGGGCGACGGCGGCATGGAGCTCGTCGGCCGCCTCGGGGCCACCCTGGAGCGCTACGGCGTCGACGGGGAGGACCTCGGGTGGGTCGAGGGCCGCCTCGAGCCGACGGCGCTCGCCGCCAACCCCCACGGCGCGGTCCAGGCGGGCGTGCACGCCGTGGTGCTCGACGCCCTCATGAACTTCGCGATCAACGCGGCCCTGCCCGAGGGGGACCGGACCCAGGGGACGATCGAGATGACGACCGAGCTGCTGCGCCCTCGCGCGGCGAGGGTGAGCCGCACGCGCCGGCGTGAGCGGCGTGAGGTGGCGAGGGGCGGCGAAGCCCACGAGAGCGACGCGGGCGGGGTCGACGCGGTGGGCGACGTCCTCCGTGGTCGCCTCGCCCACGGCCGTGGGGGCGCTGGCGCCCCGAAGGGCCCGCGACGGCCGGCTCAGGCCCCGGTGTAGAAGGGGGCCGCCGCGCCGAGGGCCCGGTCGAGGCGCGCGAGGCCGTCCCGGGCCTCGGCCTCGGTGATCGTGCAGGGCGGCACGACGTGGATCCGGTTGAAGTTGGCGAAGACGAGGAGTCGCTCCTCGCGGCACGCGGCGAGCACGGCGTTCATCGCCGGCGAGCTCTGGCCGTAGGGGGCCAGGGGCTCACGGGTCGCCCGGTCGGCGACGAGCTCGAGGGCGAAGAAGACGCCGAGACCGCGCACCTCGCCGATCACCGCGTGGCGCTCGGCCAGCGCGGCGAGTCCGGGCCGCAGGACCTCCTCGCCGATGCGTCGGGCGTTCTCGACGATCCCCTCGTCGGCCATGGCCTCGATGGTGGCGACGGCGGCCGCGCAGGCCAGGGGGTGGCCGGAGTAGGTGAGCCCACCGGGGTAGACCCGATCGGCGAAGGTCGCGGCGATGGCCTCGTTGATCACGACGCCCCCCAGGGGGACGTAGCCCGAGTTCACGCCCTTGGCGAAGGTCACGAGGTCGGGACGGATCCCTTCGCGGTCGTAGGCGAACCACTCGCCGGCGCGCCCGAAGCCGCACATCACCTCGTCGGCGATGTAGACGATGCCGTGTCGGTCGCACAGCTCGCGCACGCCGGCGAGGAAGCCCGGCGGCGGCACCATGATGCCGGCGGTGCCGGGGATGGTCTCGAGGATGATCGCGGCGATCGTCGAGGGCCCCTCGAACTCAATGGTGCGCTCGAGGTTCGCCAGGGCGCGCTCGCCCTCCTCGGCCTCGGTCGTCGCGTTGAAGGCACTGCGGTAGAAGAAGGGGCCGAAGAAGTGCACGACCGGCGCGGTGCCGTTGTCGTTGGGCCAGCGGCGAGGGTCGCCCGTGAGGGTGATCGAGGTCGCCGTCGCGCCGTGGTAGCTGCGGTACTGGGCGAGGACCTTGCTGCGGCCCGTGTGCAGGCGGGCCATGCGCACCGCGTGCTCGTTGGCCTCGGTGCCGCCGTTGGTGAAAAAGACCTTGGCCGCGCCGGCAAAGGAGCGGTCCAGGATCAGCTCGGCCGCGCGGTAGCGGCTCTCGTAGCCGTGCTGGGGCGCGATGGTGGTGAGCACGTCGGCCTGGGCCCTGATCGCGGCGACCACGCGGGGGTGCTGGTGGCCGACGTTGGTGTTCACGAGCTGGCTCGAGAGGTCGAGGTAGCGCTCGCCGTCCTCCCCGGTGACGTAGACGCCCTCGGCCGAACGCACCATGAAGGGATTGATCGACGCCTGGGCCGACCAGGAGTGGAAGACCGCGGCCCTCTCTCGCTCGAGGGTCGTCATCGATGCACGGTCCGCCGCCATGGCTGCCTCCTGACCCCTCGACGCTAACCCACCGCGAGCGAGGCGCCGTCGCGGGCCGCTCGCGCACGCCGGCCGGTCCGCGAGATCGGCACCGTCGCGTTGGCCCCTCGGACGGGTCGGTCCAGGAGGGACCGCAGAGGCCCGCGGGTGTCCCCTCGCCCGCGCCCGAAGGACCAGTACCATGCGCTCACGCGCACGCTGACCTTCCTCTTCAGCGACCTCGAGGGGTCGACGGCGCTCGTGCGTCGCCTCGGCGACGCCGCCTACGCCGACGTCCTGGCGGGCCACCACCGGGTGGTGCGCGAGGCCCTCTCCCGATGGGGCGGGGAGGAGGAGGGGACCCAGGGCGACGCCTTCTTCGCGACCTTCGAGTCGGCGAGCGCCGGGGTGGGCTGTGCCGTCGACATCGAGCGGCGCCTCCTCGCGCACCCCTGGCCGGACGGGGTCCGGGTGCGCGTGAGGATCGGCGTCCACACCGGGGAGGCCCGTGAGAACGAGACCGGGCTCGTCGGCTACGAGGTCCACCGGGCCGCCCGGATTGCCGCCGTGGGGCACGGGGGCCAGGTCCTGCTGAGTGCCGCGACCGCCGGGCTGGTCGAGTCGACCCTGGACGAGGGGGTGGGCCTGATCGACCTCGGCCCGCACCGCCTGAAGGACCTCGGCCGGCCCGAGACGATCTTCCAGGTGGCGGCGCCCGACCTCGACGCGTCGTTCCCGCCGCTTCGATCCCTCGACAACCCCGAGCTCGCGAACAACCTCCCGGCCTCGCTCAGCCCGTTCGTCGGGCGAACGCAGGAGGTCACCGAGGTGGTGGCGAGGGTCCGCGGGTCTCGCCTCATCACCCTGGCGGGCGCCGGGGGCGCCGGGAAGACCCGTCTCGCCCTCCAGGCCGCCGCCGAGCTGCTCGAGGAGCCGGGCGACGGGGTGTGGCTGGTGGAGCTGGCGCCCCTGACGAACCCGCAGGACGTGATCCCCGCGGTCCTCACGGTCTTTGGGGTGCAGCCCGACGCCGACGAGTCCCCCGAGGCGACGCTGGTCCGGGCCCTCCGGGGACTGGACGCCCTCGTGATCCTCGACAACTGCGAGCACGTCGTGGACGAGGTCGCCAAGGTCGCCGACCTCGTCGGACGCGGCGCCCCCCGCGTGCGCATCCTCGCCACGTCGCGCGAGCCCCTGGGCGTCGGGGGCGAGGAGGTGGTCCGGGTGCGCTCGATGGGCCTGGCGCCCCCGGACGCCGAGACCGTCGCCGAGGTGGTCGGACACGACGCGATCGACCTCTTCGTCGCGCGGGCGCGGGCCCACGACCGCGACTTCACCCTCACCGACGACGGCGCGCGCCTCGTGGCCTCGGTCTGCCGCCGTCTCGACGGCATACCCCTCGCGATCGAGCTGGCCGCCGCGCGCACCGCGTCGATGTCGCTCGCCGACCTCCACGACCGGCTCGACCAGCGCTTCCGCCTGCTCACCGGTGGGAGCCGCAACGCCCTGCCCCGTCAGCAGACGCTGGCCGCGGCGATTGCCTGGTCCTACGACCTGCTCACCGAGGTCGAGCGGCGCGTGCTGCGTCGCCTCACCGTCTTCGTCGACGGCTTCGACCTCGCGGCCGCCGAGGCGGTGTGCGCCATCGGTGACCTCGAGCGCGTCGACGTCGACGAGGTCGTGGGGTCGCTCGTCTCCAAGAGCCTCGTGGGGGCGGAGCGGGACCGCGAGTCCGTGCGCTACCGGCTGCTCGAGACGGTTCGCCAGTTCAGCGCGGACGCGCTCGTCGCGCAGGGCCCCGACGAGGTGACCGACGCGCGCGCCCGCCACGCCGACCACTTCCTCGCCCGCTCGGCCGAAGGGCGCGTCGCGCTCACCCACGGCGCCACGGCCGAGTGGATGCACCGGTTCGACCTCGAGTGGGGGAACCTGCGGGCCGCCGTGCTGTTCCTCCTGGATGGGCCGGGCCGCGCCGTCGACGGGCTCCGCCTCCTCGCGAACCTGATGATGTACATCGGGTCGACGGCGCGAGTGGACGTGCGCGACCTCCTCGCGGCCGCGCTCGAGCACGTCGAGGAGGCGCCCGACGAGGTGCGCGCGCCGATCCTGCTCGAGGACGTCATGGTGCGCTCGTCGCGGATCGCCGACGAGGTGACGCTGCGCGGGGTCGTGCGCGACCTCGAGCGGGTCGTGGAGGTGGCCCAAGAGGCGGGCGACGAGGAGACCGAGCTGCGAGCCCTCCAGGGGCTGGTCAACTTCCGCCGGGGGCTCAGTGAGAGCGTCGACGTCGTTGACATCGCGAGGATCGAGTCCCTCGCCACGACGTCGGCCGACGACGTCGTGGCCGGCAGCGCCCACCTCGCGATGGCCCGGCTCCCCCTGAGCGGGTCGGGGACCCCCGAGGAGTGGAGTGAGGGCGACGCGCGTCGTCAGCGGGCGATCGAGTGCTTCCGGCGTGCGGGGTCCCTCATCGACGTCTGCACCGTCCTCATCCAGCTCAGCCTCACGGCCATGATGGACGGAAGCCCTCTCGAGGCGACCCTCGCGATCAACCTCGAGGCCCTGGAGCTGGCCCGCGAGATCGGCGCCCAGGGGCACTACTCGATCGTCTCGACGAATCTCGCCACGATCTACGCCCTCGACGGCCAGCCCGATCGGGTCGACGAGTACCTGAGGCCCGTCGTGCGCTGGATCAAGAGCCACGACTCCATGGTCGGACTCGTCGGGTCGGCGGCGCTCGCCGGCGCGGCGGCGGCCCGGCACCGGGGCGACCTCGAGAGGGCGGCCGTCCTCATCGGCGCGGTCGACGCCCTCCTCGGCGAGTGGACCGACTTCGGGTACGTCTGGACGCCCCGCGAGCGCGCGATGTACGACGAGATCGTGGCCGCGCTGCGACAGGGCCTCACCTCCGGCTTCGAGCGCAGGCACCGCGACGGGGCCGAGCTGTCCCTCGAGGGCGTCATGGACCTCGTCGCCGGCCGGGCCGGCGCGGGTCCGCGCTAGGCGCCGCCTCGCGATCGGCGTCCCCACCCCGCGGGTGCGCCGCGCGTCGTGGTGTGGACCGCGGGGCCGACGGAGGGGCTCACGAGTCGCAGGCCGCGGTCCCCTCGCCGTCGCCGGCTCGCGTCGGCACCGAGCGCACGACGCGGGCCGGTGTGCCCACGACGGTCGCGCCCGCGGGCACGTCGGTCAAGACGACGCTGTTGGCGCCCACCCGTGCGTCGTCGCCCACGGTGATCGGTCCGAGCAGGGTCGCGCCCGCGCCGATCAGGACGCGGTCGCCCACCTCCGGGTGGCGCCGTCCCGGGGTGTGGCCGAGCCCGCCGAGGGTGACGCCGTGGAAGAGGGTGACGTCGTCGCCGACGACGGCGGTCTCACCGATCACGACGCCCACGGCGTGGTCGATGAAGACCCGCCGCCCGAGGGAGGCGGCGGGGTGGATGTCCACCCCGGTGAGGACCCTCGCCGCGGAGGCGACGACCCGGGCGAGGAGCGGGTGGCGGGGGTGCAGGCAGTGCGCGAACCGGTGGGCCCACAGGGCGTGGACCCCGGGGTAGGTGAGGGCGACCTCGAGGCGCGAGCGCGCCGCGGGGTCGCGCTCGGTGGCCGCGGTGAGGTCCTCGAGCAGTCGCTCGAGCATCACGCGGGGTCGTCGGTGAGCCCGGCGAAGAGCGGGGTCGACAGGTAGCGCTCGCCGAAGGAGGCGGCCACGGCGACGATCGTGAGGTCGCGCGACTCGGGCCGACGAGCGACGTCGAGGGCGGCGGCGACGGCCGCGCCCGAGGAGATGCCGAGCAGCAGCCCCTCGTTGCGGGCGAGCGCCCGGGCCGTCTCGAGCGCCCGAGGACCGTCGACCTGGAGGACCTCGTCGACGAGCGAGCCGTCGTAGTTCGCCGGCACGAAGCCGGCCCCGATGCCCTGGATCGGGTGGGGGCCCTTCGGCCCGCCCGAGAGGACGGCGGACTCTGCGGGCTCGACCCCGACGACGCGCAGTCCGGGTCGGCGGGGCTTGAGCCCCCGGGCGATCCCGGTGATCGTCCCCCCGGTGCCGACGCCCGCGACCACGACGTCGACCGCGCCCCCGGTGTCCGCCCAGATCTCCTCGGCCGTGGTGACGCGGTGGGTCTCGGGGTTCGCGGGGTTGTCGAACTGCTGGGGAACGAAGCCGCCTCGCTCGTGGGCTATTTCCTCGGCGGCGGCGATCGCGCCGGGCATGCCCTCGGCGGCCGGGGTGAGGACGAGCTCGGCGCCGAAGGCGCGCAGGAGGGCCCGGCGCTCGACGCTCATCGACTCGGGCATCGTGAAGACGCACTGGTAACCCCGGGCGGCCGCGATCATGGCCAGGGCGATCCCGGTGTTCCCACTCGTCGGCTCGACGATGAGCCCACCTGGGGCCAGACGGCCGTCCCTCTCGGCGGCCTCGACCATGGCCAGGGCGGCGCGGTCCTTGACCGAGCCCGAGGGGTTGAAGTACTCGAGCTTCACGAGCACGGTGGCGTCGAGACCCTCGGCGAGCCGGTTGAGGCGTACCAGGGGGGTGTGGCCGATGAGACGCGTGATGTCGGGGGCGACGGGCATGGGACCTCCTCGGGGACGGACGCTGCGCAGGGGCGAGTCGAGCCTAGGGGTCGCCGTCAGCCGAGGGTGCGCTCGGGGAGCCGTCAGGGTCGCGGTGGTCCTAGGGGACGGCCTCGCCTTCGTGGACCTCCGCCGAGCGGTGCGGCCACCAGAACCACCTCCCCAGGGCGAGTGCGAGGGCGGGGACCAGGATGGTGCGCACGAGCAGGGTGTCGAGCAGGACGCCGGTGCAGACGATGACCCCGACCTGGGTGAGCGTGATGAGGGGGAGCACGCCCAGCACCAAGAAGACCGAGGCGAGGAGCACGCCGGCCGAGGTGATGACCCCCCCGGTCGAGCGCAGCACCGCGAGCATCTCCGCGCTCGGTCCGGCGCGCTCGGCCTCCTCCTTCGGCCGGGCCGTCAGGAAGATGTTGTAGTCCACCCCGAGCGCCACGAGGAAGAGGAAGGCGTAGAAGGCGGTGCCGGTGTCGAGAGCCGGGTAGCCGAGGTTGTGGCGGAAGATGAACCAGGCGATGCCCATTGCCGCGACGTAGGAGGAGAGGACCGTCCCGAGCAGGAGGAGCGGCGCGACCAGCGAGCGCAGCAGCACGAGCAGGACGACCACCACCACGAGCAAGATGAGGAGCGCGAGGCGCAGGGCGTCGCGGTTGAGGTAGTGCGCGAGGTCGAGGTTGGTCGCCGAGTCTCCGCCGACGGCGGCCCGGGGCACGGTGGCGGCGAGTCGGTGACGCAGGCCGTCGATGAGTGTGTAGGACGCGGGCGAGCTCGGCGCCGCGTCGGTGGTGAGGTCGAGCTCGGCCCAGGTCGCTGAGGCCGGTCCCCTCGACACCCCGACGACGCCCGGCACGGCCCGCACGATCGTCTCGGTCCGGTCGATCGAGCCGGTCGGGGCGACGACGATCACGGGCTCGGAGCTGCCGGCCGGGAAGGCGCTCGCCAGGATCTCGTGGCCGACGACGCTCTCGGGCCTCGCGGTGAAGCGCTGGGTCGTCGAGAGTCCGGTCCGCGTCCCGACGCCGGCCCCGACGCGGGCGAAGACCCGTCCGGCGTCACGTCGGTCACCGACGCGCGGCACGAGGGGCCAGAACGCGCCGCGTCCCGCGACGACGAGGGCCGCGGGCAGCACGAAGAGGGTGAAGAGCGCGGCGACGACGATCCCGATGCCCGAGGCGAAGCCGAGGGCGCGCACCGACGTCACCGAGGCGCTCAGCATGAGCGCCAGTGAGACGGTGACCGTGGTCGCCGAGGCCAGGACGGACTCGGCGGTGCGCCCGAGCGCTCGGCGCATGGCCCGGAACCGGTCGACCTCGTGATGGAGCTCGTCGCGATAGCGGGCGATCAGCAAGAGCGCGTAGTCGGTCCCGGCGCCAAAGACCAGGACCTCGGCGATGCCGGTCGACGAGCCGTCGAGGCGGATGCCCAGGTGGGGCGCGAGGTGGCCCGCGATCATGGCCGCGACCTGGTCGGCGGGTCCGATCACGAGGAGGGGGATGAGCCAGAGCACGGGGGATCGGTAGGTGAGCACGAGGAGGGCCGCCGCCACGATGATCGTCGCGAGAAGGAGCGTCGTGTCGGCCCCGTTGAAGACCTGTCCCAGGTCTGCGGTGAAGGCGGGCCCGCCCGTGACGGCCGTCTCGACACCGCGGGGGTGGAGGTGGGCGAGCGACCGGCGCAGGGCGAGGACGCGGTTGGCCACCGCGTTCGAGCTGGGTGCCGCCGAGACGGCCAGGGTGACGACGGCCACCTCGTTATTCCTCGACACGACCACGCCGCCGAGGGCCGCCGAGGCCGAGCGCGGGGGCGTCGACGAGACGGTCTCGACCAGTCGTGGGATGCTGGCGCGCACCGAAGACAGCACCGAGGCGTCGAGTGGGCGGTGGTCGGGCCGGTAGTAGACGACGATCGCCGGTTGGGCCGCGGCCCGCGGCAGGAGGCTCTGGCGATGGTCGACGATCCACGACTGGGCCGCGTGCGGAAGCCCGCTCACGGTGCTCGGCTCGGCGAGGGGGACCGACGTCATGGACATGACCCCACCGACGACGAGGACGAAGAGGACGAGGACGGCGACGGCGCTGCGGGTCCCGCCGGGTGAGGGGGTGCGCGCGGTGGCTCCGCGGGAAGAGTCGCGCTCAGACTACGGTGCGTGCCCGTTGAGACGCGAGTCGACCCCGCCGGCGACCCTCTGCGTCGTCACGCCACCTCACCGCACGCCAGAGACGGCTCGGGCACTCCTCGGGTGGCCGCTCGCTGGAAGAGGCGGGAGGCGCCGCCTCGCGGGGGAGACCTGAGACCACCGGGACCACGGCGGCCCCGCGCCGCCCGCCGCGCAGTGGGGCCCGGCGCGATCGCGCCAGGGGGCCCGTGGCTAGGAGAACCGCACGGCGGCCAGGGTGAGGGCCAGGACGGGCCCGGCCCAGCACAGGGTCCGGAGCGCGTCCTCGAGGGGCGCGAGCAGCGACGCTCGCGTGATGGGGCGCGACTCCCCGTCCAAGTACTCGATCGTGCCGTCGAGCGCCCGGGTGCGGCGTCGAAGCACGCGCGCCGGGGTGGAGAGCTGTCGCTGGATCCGCGTGAGCAGCGCACCGAAAATGGCGGCTCCGACCGCGCCCGCGCTGAGGGTCCCGTGCTGGGCGAAGTACGCGGTCAGCACGGGGAAGGCACCCCAGCTGAGGACCAGGACGGTGCCGGTGTGCAGACGACCACCGAACAGCTCCAGGTTGTAGGCGAGAGCAACGCCGAATCCCACCACGATGAAGGCCGCGAGGTAGGGGCTCACCACGATCATGCCCACGACGCCCAAGGCGACGGCACCGCCGAGGCCGAGGGTCGAGGCGCCGACGAGCTGCCACCCGGGGATGGTCGTCGCGAGTGGGCGCCCGTTCAGCTCGTCGAGGGAGTGCGCACCCACCCCGACCGCGAGAAGGAACGCGCCGAGTGTCGCGACCAGCTTGACCGCGTTGGTCGGTGCGCTGAGGCAGGCACCAATCGTCACGAGAGAGAGGTGCAGCGCCGTGTACGGGGGGTGCAGCACCGTCCACCATTCGCGCGCCCGGCGCGACTGCAGAAACCTCGGCGCGGCGTAGAAGGCGGGACCTCGGGTCGAGAGGATGGGGCGAGTGTGCGCGGCCACTAGTCGTCCGATCGAATGCCCGAGATCACGAGCCCGCCGCCGAGGCTCATCCGGCGAGCCTCCACGTCGATGATGCCGGCGTTGTGCCATGCCCGAACGGTCCAGGGAACGGGATAGCGACGGTAGTGCGCCGAGATGCTCGGGCCCAGGAATCGCCCGACGTTCCACCACGCTCGCCCGCCGACGACGTAGCCGACCGTGGGAAGGGCCGCTCGGGTGTAGGCCCACCACGCGAGCCGCCACCCGAGTCGCTCGGGAACGGCGAACTCAAGGCTCGCGACAGGACCGCCCGGCTTGACCACGCGGGCGAGCTCCGCGAGTGTCGCGGCCGGATCCTCGACGTAGCGCAGGAGGTAGGTGAACGTCAGCGCGTCGAACGTCGCGTCGGGGAACGGTAGCTGCTCACCACGACCGACGACCAGGGCGACGCGTTCGCCGAGGCCCGCTGACGCGATGACGGCCGCGCCCTGGCGCAGCATCGGCTCGCTGAGGTCGAGCCCGACGACTCGGGCCGATGTCTCCCTCACGAGTCGTCGGGTCACCGCACCCGGACCGCAGGCGACGTCGAGGATGAGGGCGGGTCGGGCGGCAACCACGCGTTCGACCATGGCCGCTCGCCAGCGAGGGTCCTGACCGAAGGACAACAGTGTCGCGAGTGCGTCGTATCGCGGCGGCAGGGGCGCAAACAGCTCTCGGGCGAACGCGTTGGGCGAGTCGCGGTAGTGCCGGGTTGACCTCGCCGTCACTCTCACGAGGCGGACCTCGCGATATGTCGACGACGAGCGATCACCGTCGTCATCGCTCCCCCTGTCTGACACGAGCGCCACTGCACGGGGGCCCGGACCGTGCTGTGTGGTCACCTTAACGGCGGCGGTGCGGCCCAAGACGCCCTGCGCGGGTGCCGCCACAAGGCACGCTTCCGGCGTGCGCAGACACCCGGGCAGCGGGGCCGCGGCTCCCACCCCGTCGTTACGCTGCGGGCGAGAGACGACGGAGACGAGTCCCGTGCCGTCGAGCCCTCAGCGGGTGACGGGGCGGCCCCCGGTTTCGTCGACCAGAGGGGTTGACAGCTCGAGGTCCCCTTCTCGACCGGTGGAGATGGTCCGACACCTGATCGGTGGGAGCCGGCCGCGCTGACGGCTTCGGCGGTGATGGGTCCTCTCCATCTAGGTGACTGCGGCGAAGTGCGCGTCGTCGCGGGATTCCCAGCGCCGACGACTGAGGACGTTGTGCTGCCCCAGCGAGTGGAACGACCCCATGGTCGCGTCCTTGTCCGCGGCGCCGACGTGGCCCTTCGAGCCCGCGAGGCCCGATCGACGCTGCTCGTCGACGCCGCCACCTGCTCGACGTTGGGATCCTCGCTCTCTGCGCACCGTCGTTGCCCCAGGTCCGCGTCGCTCGACGGCGTGACCCGGGCGTTCACGGCGAGTGCCGTCGGCATGCGCGAACCCGCGCAGTAGCCGACGATGCGGTTGGAGAAGGCGTCCTTCACACTGCAGGGGGAGAGCGTCCCTTCGCCCGTGAAAGCGAGCTCGTCTGATGTTGTGCGATGGACCGTTTCACCCAGCGCATCGTGGTCTGGGACATCGACTCGGTCCAGGTCCCACCTCGTGGTGAGCGCCCTCGACACGGCCATCAATCAGCGCGCGGCTCGACGCGGCGGCATCGCCGACGCGGACTGCGGAGACTCCCGACTTTGGTTCACCCCATGGTCTCCGAGCGCGTGCGCGGGTGACACCCATGCCCTCTTTCAGTTCGGTCAGTGATGCGTTCGACAACGCGATGATGGGGAGCTCCTTATCGAGCACGCAGACCGAATGGAGCGATCGCAAGAGCTGGCGCACCCGTCTCGAGCTCACCGACGCCAAAGCCGACTTCATCGAAGCCTTCTACACTCGCTCGCGGTGACTCTCATCGCTCGACTGCGTCTCACCGGTCGAGTTCCAGTTATCCTCCAACAGCCGGACCGCCTGGATTCAATAGATGAGGTGGAAAGAAGACCCGGTGCAGGCCACCGTGTCCACTGAACCTACAGGAGCCCCAGGCGTGACCGATGCGAAAGACCCTAGGGTGCGCCTGCGGAACCGTCCGGGCTTCGTGCGCTTCTGGATGGCCTCCACGGTCTCGGACTTCGGAACTTACGTCAGCGCGATCGCCATCCAGGTCATTGTCGTGTTCACGCTCCACAAAGGTGCCGCCGGCGTGGGGCTCGTCGGTGCCGCCCGCTGGCTTCCCTATCCACTGTTCGGCCTAGTGGCGGGAGTTCTAGTCGACCGTTCTCGTCGTCGCCCGCTGCTGGCGGTCACGGATCTGGTTCGCGGGCTTCTGCTTGTCGTTGTGCCGGTGCTCGCAGTGGCTCACCATCTTTCGCTGGTGGTCTTGATGTTGTTCATGGCGGTATTCGGGTCGATGTCCCTTCTCAACGACGCCGCCTCTCAGTCCTTTCTGCCGCGACTTGTACCAGCCAACCAGTTGACCCCTGCCAACGCCCGACTTGACCAGAGTGGTGCGGTCGCACAGACGTCCGGTCCAGCAATCGGTGGTGGGCTCGTTTCACTTCTGTCCGCTCCTTGGGCCGTGCTGATTGACGCGGTGAGCTATCTCGTTTCTGGTTTGCTGATCCTGCGGATTCCGATCCCCGAACCTCCGCGCCGAACCGGGTCTCTGCGAGGCGTACGGCGCGAGGCGCTCGAAGGCTTGCGATGGATCTACAAGCACGCCACCCTTCGCCCGCTCGCTCTGAATACCCACGGCTGGTTCCTCTGCAACGCGGTAGCGGGTACGGTTCTGCCCCTCTTCGTCTTACGGACCCTCGGCGTCAGCGCCTTTGGTTATGGCGTGGTGCTGTCGGTGGGTGGCGTTGGCGCGCTGGTGGGCAGTCTCGCTGCGACACGACTGGGTGCGCGCTTCGGTTGCGGTCGAGTAGTCGTAGCCTGCCGCGTGGCGACAGCGGCCTCGTGGGCGTCAATGGCCCTCAGCCATCATCAGCTGTCGGGCTGGGTTGTGTTGGGCGCGGGGCAGCTCTTGTTTGGTTTGTCAATGGGCGCGGAGAACGCAAACGAAATGGGTTATTGGCAAGCGCTGACACCTGACGCACTACAAGGCCGGACGAACGCAACGAGGCGCTCGATCAACCGAGCGATGATCGTGATTGGAGCACCGGCGGGCGGGTTCCTTGGCGACGCGATCGGGTACCGACTCATGCTCTGGATTGTTGCGGGGGGGTTTCTGGTCGTGGCAATCACGCTCGGATTGTCGAAGTTCCGAAACGCGCGCGTGGAAGACGCATTCATCTGACACGCTCGATCTCTGCGGAGCCCGACTCGCTCAGTCTCGAATTCACTGGAGCAGGGGTCCGAGGTGAACCCGCACTCATTTAGAGCGCCCCACTGGTTGCGAAGCTTGTCGAAGGTCAAGCAAGCATACGGAACAACCGATGAGGGGCGAGACGCCTGCCGCAACAGCGCCAGTGCCTCGGGCACCAGCGGGTGGTTGAATGTCGGGCGCTCAGCAATCTGGCGCACGGCCTCCTCTGGGTCACGATTGAGGTTGAGGCAGAACCAGGCGACGTCATACCCGTCCTTGTCGTCATCGCGCCCGTTGAGTGCGAAGGCCTTCGCTACGAGGAGGCCCAGGGGACCCGAGTGGCGAAAGCGCACGGTGGCCCGGGTCGGAGTGGGCTTGTAGAGCAACTGGATGTCGACCTTGCGCTCCACCGCGTCGAGCTCGAGCAGGTCCTGAGTCTCCAGCACGAACGGGCGCAGGCGGGTCCCGGCGTTGTGGGCCGCGGTGTCATCACTCAGAGCGTGAGTGCCGTCGACCTGTGGTGTGGACACCCCGCGTGGCGCGAAGAAGTCGACCAGGATCGGCAGCCCCGGAGCCCCGGCTTTCTTGCGCCACCGGAAGCTGGTTCCGACTGTCGGCTCGAAGTACGGAGCTATGAGCTCCTCGATGGACTCGTAGTACTCCGCGGTCGCCCCCTGGGAGATCGCCACCGACAGGCAGATGTCGAGATCCGACGTGCCGACGTGGGCCTCTCGGGGCTCCTCCACGAGGAGGGGCGGCACCAGGCCTCCGATGAGTACGAGGTGCTTCGCACCCATGCCCCCGAGCAGGTACAGGAGACTGGCGGCCTCCTCCACCATGGGATCGACTGGGTGGCGTTCGTCGCGCGTCATAGGACTCCCTCGCCCCACAGGTCAAGGAAGACCGAGCTCGCCGCGTCGCCGCGCGGCTCCAAGGTGAGATCGGTCGCGATGCGGCTCGGCGGGGCGACCCACACGCTGTGAACCAGGCGTGCGTCGTTCGCGGCGAAGCGTTCCGGATCCTCCACGAGGACGACGTTGGCGCCCGCCGCGGTCCGTAGCCCCCCGAGCCGAGCCGGAAGGTCCTCCAGCCCTGAGGAGACCGGGACGCGGATCAGTACTCGCTGGATTGAGGACACCACCGGCACCCCCAGTAGTCGGGCTCCTTCGGCCCCGCTGCGGATGAGCGGGACGCCGTCAACCTCGGCGGCCAGGTCCTCAGCGTCTGGGATGTAGCACGACACCATGTGAGGCTGTTCGCGGCGCGCCTGAGAGACGAGCCAGCGCCGCAGCCCCCGCGTATCGCGTGAGTGCACCCCCGCTCTGCCTTCTCCGGTGCGCTCGACGAGGTTGAAGGACAGAAGATCACGCACGAGGTTGTGGGCCGTGCCGCTGGAGACCTGGGCCTGCTTGGCCAGCTTGGGCTCCGTCCACGTCGTGTCCGGGTGATCGGCGATCAACTGCGCGGCGCGTATCGAGGAAGTGCGCGCCCGCCGCCGCGTCGGCCGAGCGTACGCCGAGCGCGGAGCACCCGGCACCCAGGCCCGTCCGGCGGCATCGACGTAGCCGATGCCGCGGTCCTCGAGCCCCGCGGCGCTCGCGTCGTCGAGGACGGCCTCCACGACGAGCAGCAGCGCACTCGTCGCCGGCTCAGCCAACTCTTCGAGGTGCTGGGCCTCGCGGCCCGTGATGTGTCGGACTTCGAGGGACTGCACGACACCTTCGCCGAGCAGGGCCGAGGCCGGCGCTCGGAGTAGGAGGCTGACAGTCGGGACGCTCTCGAGGCCCGTGCGCCACGGATCTTCGATGTTCTCGGCGATCGCCATGGTGGTTCTCATAGTTCTCATTATACTACCATGCGTGATGAGCGATGAGAGGCACACATGCCCTATGATTACAGCATCTATGACTGCTGGTTCTCATTTTAGTGGCAATTTCAGGTTTAGGTGAGAGTCTTTCTTGGCGGTAGGGCGGTAGGGCGGTATGGCGGTAGGGCGGTAGGGCGGTAGGGCGGGAGGTGCAGGGCGTTTGGTCGCGGCAGCTCTAGACGCCG
>NCBE01000128.1 GCA_002255565.1 Actinobacteria bacterium 21-73-9 | reverse complement strand
GTCAGCCAGCGCGTCACCCGCGCACCCGAGCCCGCCGCGCCGTGACCGCCCTCTACGTCGTCCTCGCGCTCGTGGTCGTGGTGGGCGCGGTCGCGTTCTACGTGCGCCTCGGGCGGCGTCGGGCCCTCGGGCCGGGCCGCGCGAGCGCGCCGCCGGCCCTGCCCGAGGTGCTCGTCGAGGAGGCGACGGCCATCCCGGCCCTCGCCCCCGAGCCCGGGCTCGCCGACCGGCTCGCCGCGAGCCGGGGGGTCTTCGACCGGGTGCGCGGCCTCGGGGCCGGCCGGCTCGACGAGGACCAGCTCGGCCTCGTCGAGGAGGTCCTCCTGCGCAGCGACGTGGGCCTCGCCACCACGACCGACGTGCTCACGCGACTGCGCGCCGACGGCGCGCCCGAGGGCGTCGCGAGCGCCGTGCGCGACATGCTGCTCGCCGGCTTCGACACCGAGCGGGCGCTGCGCGAGGCCGCCGAGCCGGGGCGGGTGCCGGTGTGGCTCTTCGTCGGGGTGAACGGCGTGGGCAAGACGACCTCGATCGCGAAGTTGGCCCAGCGCCTCATCGACGAGGGCAAGAGCGTGCTGCTCGCCGCCGGGGACACCTTCCGCGCCGCCGCGGCGGACCAGCTCGAGGCGTGGGCGACGCGCACCGGCAGCGAGATCGTGCGGGCCGCCGAGGGGGCCGACCCCGGCTCGGTCGTCCACGACGCCATCGGTCGGGCCAAGGCCCGGGGCGTGGACGTCGTGCTCGCCGACACCGCCGGGCGCCGCCCCAACAGCGCCAACCTGCTCGACGAGCTGCGCAAGGTCCGCCGCGTCGCGGACCGCGAGCCCGGCCAGGTCGTCGAGACGTTCCTGGTGCTCGACGCCACGACCGGCCAGAACGCGCTCAGCCAGGCGCGCGAGTTCCTCGCCGCGGCCGCGGTGACCGGGATCGTCCTCACCAAGCTCGACGGCACGGCCCGCGGGGGCGTCGTGGTGGCGATCGAGCGCGAGCTCGCCATCCCGGTCAAGTTCGTCGGGGTCGGCGAGGGCGTCCACGACCTGGTGCCCTTCGACCCCGAGGCCTTCGTCGACTCGCTGCTCGGGGCCTGACCGATAGCCTCGGGTCCGTGTTCGACGCCCTCTCCGAGCGCCTGGAGCGCATCAGCGAGGGCCTGCGCTCGCGCGGGCGGCTCAGCGAGCGCGACCTCGACGAGGCCCTCGGCGAGGTGCGCACGGCCCTGCTCGAGGCCGACGTCGAGTTCTCGGTGGTGCGGGCCTTCCTCGAGGCCGTGCGGGCCCGCCTTTCCGGCGCCGCCCTCAGCCAGAGCCTGACCCCCGGCCAGCAGGTCGTCCGGGCCGTCCACGACCAGCTGGTCGAGATCCTCGGGGCGTCGCCGCTCAAGGTCACCTACGCCTCGCGGCCCCCGACGGTGGTGCTGCTCGCCGGGCTCCAGGGCGCGGGCAAGACGACGGCGGCCGCCAAGCTGGCCCTCTGGTTCAAGCAGCAGGGCCGCCAGCCCTACCTCGTCGGCGCCGACCTCCAGCGCCCGGCGGCGGTCGAGCAGCTGCGCGTGCTGGCCGCCCAGGCCGGCGTCGACGTCTTCAGCGAGCCGACCGACCCGGTCGAGGTGGCCCGCCGGGGCCTCGCCGAGGCCCGCCGGCTCGGGCGCGACGTCGTCATCGTCGACACGGCCGGGCGCCTCAGCGTCGACGCGGCCCTCATGGACGAGGTGAGGCGCGTGTCGGCGGCGGTCGAGCCCCACTACACCTTCCTCGTCATCGACGCGGCCACCGGCCAGGACGCCGTGGTGACGGCGCGCGCCTTCCACGAGGCGCTCGAGCTCACCGGCCTCGTGGTGACCAAGCTCGACTACGACGCCCGCGGCGGCGCCGTCTTGTCGGCCCGCGGGGTGGTGGGCCGGCCCGTGGTCTTCGCCTCGAGCGGCGAGAAGCTCGCCGACTTCGACCTCTTCTACCCCGAGCGGATGGCCTCGCGGATCCTCGGCATGGGCGACGTGATGACCCTCATCGAGCAGGCCGAGCGCGCCATGGACGCCGAGGTCGTCGCCGAGTCGGCCGGGCGGATGGTGGCGGGCACCTTCACCCTGGACGACTTCCTCGCCCAGCTCGCCCAGGTGCGCAAGATGGGCTCGCTCGGCGGGCTCATGCGCCTGATGCCCGGGGTGACCAGCGAGATGCGCCAGGCGGCGAGCAACGTCGACGAGCGCGAGATCGACCGGGTAGAGGCGATCGTGCGCTCGATGACCCCGGCCGAGCGGCGCGACCCCTCGATCCTCGACGGCTCGCGCCGCACCCGTATCGCCCGGGGGTCGGCCACCTCGGTCGCCCAGGTCAACCAGCTGCTGCGCCAGTTCGGCGAGATGCGAAAGATGATGCGCCAGATGGGCTCGGGGGGCGCGCCGGCCCTGCCCCCGGGCATGGGCAAGCTCGCCGCCGCGGTGAAGGCCCGGGGCGCCGAGGGCCCGGCCGGGCTGCCCGCCGGGCTCGGGGTCGGGCCCGCGCGCCCGGCCCCGCCGAGCGGCCCCCGGGGCAAGAAGAAGAAGGGCGGTCGGGTGACCCCGCCCAAGCAGCGATAGACTTTCTGACTCGGGCGCCGCGCCCTCAGAGACTCCACCGAAGGGAACAGACTCGTGGCAGTGAAGATCCGCCTGGTGCGCATGGGCAAGAAGAAGCAGCCCACCTACCGCGTCGTCGCCGCCGACAGCCGCCGGCCCCGCTCGGGGGCCTTCCTCGAGATCCTCGGGACCTACCAGCCCCGCGGGCTCTCGGCCGCCGAGCCCGAGACGGTCGTCTCGATCGACAACGACAAGGTCGTGGCCTGGCTGAAGAACGGCGCCCAGCCGACCGAGCGGGTCGCCCGGCTGCTCAAGGCCTCGGGCGCGATGGACGCCTTCGAGGCGGCCAAGGCGGGCTCGTGAGCGAGGCGGGTGACGGCTACGTCGACGGCGACGTCAACTCCCTCGACGAGGCCCTGGCCCCCACGGCCGTGGGCGTGCTCGAGTACGTCGCGCGCACCCTGGCCGACGAGCCCGACGCCGTCGAGGTCGAGGCCGAGCGCAAGGGCCGCACGGTCGTGCTCTCGTTGCGCGTCGGGCCCGACGACATGGGTCGGGTGATCGGCCGACGGGGCCGGACCGCCCAGGCCCTGCGCTCCCTCGTCGCCGCCGCCGGGGCGCGCGACGGCGTCACGACGAGCGTCGACATCGTCGACTGACCGTGGCCGAGCGGTCCACGCTCGACGTCGGCCGGGTCGTGCGGGCCCACGGGCTGCGCGGCGAGGTCGTGGTCGACCTGTGGACCGACCGCGCCGAGCGCCTCGCCCCCGGGAGCGTCCTGGCGAGCGCCCGAGGCCCGCTGCGCGTCCTTCTCGCCTCGAGGCACCAGGCGCGCTGGCTGGTGCGCTTCGAGGGGGTCGAGGACCGCGCCGGCGCCGAGGCGCTGCGCGGGGTCGTGCTCGCGGCCGAGCGCCTCGAGGACCCCTCGGTCATCTGGGTCGACCAGCTCTTCGGCGCCGAGGTCGTCGACCGCGGGGTCGTGCGCGGCCGGGTCGTCTCGGTCGAGGCCAACCCGGCGAGCGACCTCCTGGTGCTCGACACGGGGGCCCTGGTGCCCCTGGCCTTCGTGCGCGAGGTCGAGGCCAACGCGCGCGTCACCGTCGAGGTGCCCGAGGGGCTCTTCGAGTGACCTTCGCCGTCGACGTCATCACCCTCTTCCCCGGGGCGGTCGCCGACTACTGCGACACCTCGGTGCTCGGACGGGCCCGCGACGCCGGCGTGTGGCGGCTGCGCACCCTGGACCCCCGAGACGAGACCGACGACGCCCACCGCAGCGTCGACGACGCACCGCTCGGCGGTGGGGCCGGGATGGTCATGCGGGCCGAGCCGATCGTGCGCACGGTGCGCGCGACCCCCGACCTCGCCCGCCCGGTGATCGCGCTGACCCCGGCCGGGCGCCCCTTCGACCAGGACCGGGCCCGCCGGCTCGCCGCCACGACCGGGTTCACCCTGGTGTGCGGGCGCTACGAGGGGATCGACCAGCGGGCCATCGACCTCGTGTGCGACGAGGAGCTCTCGGTGGGCGACGTCGTGCTCGCCGGCGGCGAGCTCGCGGCCCTGGTGGTGATCGAGGCCGTCGTGCGCCTGCTGCCCGGGGCCCTCGGCAACGAGGCCTCGATCGAGGAGGAGTCCTTCGCCGAGGGGCTGATCGAGTACCCGCACTACACCCGCCCGGCGCTCTTCGAGGGGCTCGCGGCCCCGGCCGTGCTGCTCTCGGGCGACCACGGACGCGTCGCGCGCTGCGGGTCGCGCGCTGGCGCCGGGCCCAGAGCCTGGTGCGCACCCTCGAGCGCCGCCCCGACCTCGTGGAGCGCCGCGGCGGCCTCTCCGACGAGGAGCGACGGCTCATCGAGGAGTTCGCGAGCCCGCCCGAGCCCTGAGCGACGGGCCCTCGAACCGCTAGACTTCTAGGGCTCGAGATCCGAAAGGGACCCACTCATGAACCCCACCGACCTCGTCGACCGCGACTCGCTGCGAGACGACGTCCCGTCCTTCCGCCCCGGCGACACCGTCAAGGTGCACGTCCGGGTGGTCGAGGGCAGCCGCCAGCGGGTCCAGGTGTTCCAGGGCGTCGTCCTTCGCCGTCAGGGCTCGGGGCTGCACGAGACCTTCACCGTGCGCAAGGTGAGCTTCGGGGTCGGCGTCGAGCGGACCTTCCCCGTGCACGCGCCGACCATCGACAAGATCGAGGTCGACTCCTACGGCGACGTGCGCCGGGCCAAGCTCTACTACCTGCGCGGGCTGCGCGGCCGCGCCGCGAAGATCAAGGAGCGGCGCGTCACCGAGCGCGCCTAAGAGGTGAGCGAAGAAGAGCTCGACGAGTACGAGGCCACCCTCGAGCTCGGCCTCGTCCAGGAGTACAAGGCCGTCGCGGGCATGTTCGACTACGCCGTCGAGACCGATCGCCGCTTCTACCTCGCCAACGAGGTCGACCTGACCGTCCACGACGACTCCACCCCGGCGATGATCGAGGTCAACCTGCGCGACGCGTGGGTCTGGGACATGTACCGCACGGCCCGGTTCGTCCCCTCGGTGCGGATCCTGACCTTCCGCGACGTCAACGTCGAGCGCCTGCCCAAAGAGGAGATCCACCCCTAGGTGGACCTCGTCACGCGCGCCACCGGGGCGGCCGACCTCGCGCGCGCGCTCGTGGCGACCCGCGACGCCGTGCTGGTGTGGCGCTGCACCGACGCCGACACCGCCGTCGCCGCCGGCGCCCTCGCCGCGGACCGGCGCCATCGCCACCTGGGGCTGTGGCTCGAGGTCTCGGGGGGCTACCCGGCGGCCCTCGCCGCGCGCGACGTGAAGACCGTGGCGGCCCTCGTGGGCCTCGAGCACGTCGTGGTCGAGGCCGGCGACCACGCGCTCGCCCACGCCGCGGTGGTCGAGGCTCTCCTCGGCGACGGGCCGGTCGAGATCGCGAACGAGGTCGCGACGATCACCGGGGCGTTCAACCGACCGGTGCCCAAAGAGCCCGTGCGGGTCTGGGCCTCCGAGGGCGGGCGCCTCGTCGGGGGCGGCCGGAGCCTCGGGCTCGTCGCCTCGGGGGTCGACGCGCTGGGGGAGTGGCGCCGCTACGGGGCCTAGGCGGGCTGGTGGGCGATCCGGTCGGGCCGGATCCGCACGGTGACGCGCACCTCGCCCTCGGACCGGTAGGGGTAGTGGTCGACCCCGAGGTACTTCGCGGCGAGGCGGTCGATCACCTCGTCGGCGCCCTTGGTGGTGAAGGCGACGACGGTGCCGCGCACGGCGACGTTCGCCTGGGGGTCGTCGAGGTCGGTGATCGAGACGGCGACGCGGGGGTCGCTCGCCAGGTTGCGGGCCTTGGCGCGCCCGAGGGCGGTGTTGATCACGATCTCGTCGCCGTCGAGCTCGACCCAGACGGGGGTGACGTTGGGGTGGCCGTCGGGCTCCAGGCTGGCCACGTAGGCGAGGGCGCGTGAGGCGAAGATGCGGCGGGCGGCGTCGGTGAAGGTGTCGGTCATCGACCTTCGAGGCTAGCGGCGGGGCCCACTAGGTTGTCAGGCGTGAACATCGGCGCCCACGTCCGCGGCGGCGGCAACCTGGTCCACTCGCTCGAAGAGGGCGTCGCGATCGGGGCCACGTCGATCCAGGTCTTCACCCAGAGCCCCCGGATGTGGAAGCCGAGCCTCTACGCCCCGGAGGTCCTGGCCGCCTTCCGCGAGGCCCAGGCCCACCACCCGAGCGTGACCGACACCTTCTGCCACGCGACCTACCTCATCAACCTGGCCACCGCCGACCTCGAGCTCTACGAGAAGTCGGTCGCGACCCTCACCCACAACCTGTCGGTGGCGCGCGGCATGGGCGCCGGGGGGCTCGTGCTGCACGTGGGCTCGCACATGGGCGCCGGCTTCGACGACGTCGTGCGCCAGGTCGCCGAGGCCCTCGGCCGAGCCCTCGACGGGGCCGACGCGGCGCCGGCCGGCGTGGCCGACTGCCCGATCCTGATCGAGAACGCCGCGGGCGCCGGCGGGACGGTCGGGCGCTCGCTCGAGGAGATCGAGTTCCTCATCGACGCGTGCAACGGCGACGACCGCCTGGGGCTGTGCATCGACACCCAGCACCTCTGGGCGAGCGGCGTCGACTACTCGACGATCGAGGGGGCCGAGGCGCTCGTCGCCGAGGTCGACCGGCGGATCGGCCTGACGCGCCTGCGCTGCTTGCACCTCAACGACTCGAAGATCGAGCTCGGCGGCAACCGCGACCGCCACGCCAACATCGACGAGGGGACCATCGGGACGATGGGGCTCGCCCCTTTGGTGGGCCACCCGGCGATCCGCGAGCTGCCGCTCCTGCTCGAGGTGCCCGGCGACGGCGGGGGGCCCCGGGCGCGCGACGTCGTCGCGGCGCGCCACGCGGTCGAGGTGGGCGTGGCCCTGTACGAGGGGACCCCGATACCGCCCGCGCCGGTCCTGCCGTCGACAGCGCCCTCTCACGCCACAAAGGCCCTCGCGAAGAAGTCGTCCGCTGCGAAGGCTCCGGCGAAGAAGGCCGCGGCCAAGAAGGCTGCCGCCACGAAGGCTGCCGCCACGAAGACCCCAGCGACGAAGAAGTCTGCGAAGGCTCCGGCGAAGAA
>NCBE01000180.1 GCA_002255565.1 Actinobacteria bacterium 21-73-9 | reverse complement strand
AGGTGGGCCTCGGCCGCCTCGTGGGCGAGGGCGCTCACCTCGGCCGCCCCCGGCGGGTCGTGCTCGCGCAGCACCTGGGCGAGGTCGCCGCCGAGCACCCGGCGCACCAGCGCGAGGCCCTCGCCCGAGAGGGCGCGGCCCCTCCGGCACCGGTCGCAGCGCACCCCGCCGCCCTCGGCGTCGAAGGCGACGAGGGGCGCCCCGCGGCCGCACTCGACGCACGCCTCGACCATCGGCGCCGAGCCGTCGAGGGCGAGCAGGCGCAGGTAGAACGACGCCGGCACCAGGTCGACCCGGTAGTCGGGATTGTCGAGGGTCCGCAGCACGCGCACGGCGAGCTCGTAGACGGCCTCGTCGGCCAGCCCCTCGGGCAAAGCGTCGAGCGCCTCGACGACCGCGTAGCCCGCGCCGATGCGCGCGTAGTCCGCGCGCAGGGTCGAGAGCGTCGAACGGTGCGCGACGTGACGGGCGACGTAGAGCTCGCCGCGGGTCGCCACGAGGTCGACCGCGACGTGGCCGAGTACCTCGAGGGCGCCCCCCAGGCGGCTCGTGGTCTTGCGCGCGCCCCGGGCGAGGACGCGGACCTTGCCGTGGTGGCGGGTGAAGAGCACGGCGATCCGGTCGGCCTCGCGGTAGCGGTAGGTGCGCAGCACCACCGCGTCGTCGGCGAGCTCTCTCACCCCGGCCCCGGGCCGTCCCCGTCACTCGGCGACGGCGGCTCCTCGAAGCGCGGCGAGCGAGGCGAGGTGCCGAGGAAGCGGTTGAGGGCGACCCCGCCGCCGACGAGGACCGCGAGCACGAGCGGGATGAGGAGCGGGACCACGAGCGAGGTCGCGCCGCCCGCGGCCAGCACCCAGAGCCCGCCGTAGAGGACGAGCGCGACGAGGATCGTCGCGCGCGTCCAGATCACGGGGTCACCCCGCCGAAGCGGCGCTCGCGGCGCTGGTACTCGATCAGCGCGTCGTAGAGGTCCTCGCGACGAAAGTCGGGCCAGAGCACGTCGGTGAACACGAACTCGGCGTAGGCGATCTCCCAGAGCAGGAAGTTCGAGACCCGGTACTCCCCCGAGGTGCGCACCACGAGCTCGGGGTCGGGCAGGTCGGGACGGTAGAGGTGGCGCGCGAGGGCGCGCTCGTCGACCTGGCGCGCACTGACCCCCTCGGCGACGAGGGCGCGCACCGCGTCGATGATCTCGGCGCGGCCGCCGTAGTTGAAGGCGATGTTCAAGGTGAAGGCCGTGTTGGCGGCCGTCTCCTCCTCGGCGCGGACCATGCGGCGCATCACGCCCCGGGGCACCCGCCAGTCGCGCCGGCCCGAGAAGACGATGCGCACCCCGTCGGCCGCGAGCTCGTCCTGGCGTCGGTCGAGCAGGCCGCGGTTGAAGTTC
>NCBE01000019.1 GCA_002255565.1 Actinobacteria bacterium 21-73-9 | reverse complement strand
GACGCCCCAGACGGCGCTCGACGAGCGGCTCATCAACCGCTTCGACTACGACGGCGACTACGGCACGGTCCTCAACCGCTTCCTCATGCAGGCGGCCATCGGCCACCCCCTCACCGTCCACGGCACCGGCGGCCAGACGCGGGCCTTCATCCACATCCGCGATACCGTGCGCTGCGTTCAGATCGCCCTGGAGAACCCGCCGGCCCGCGGGGAAAAGGTCAAGGTCTTCAACCAGGTGACCGAGACCCACCGGGTGCGCGACCTCGCCGAGCTCGTCTCCAAGCTCACCGGGGTCGAGGTGGCCTACCTGCCCAACCCGCGGGTCGAGGCCGACGAGAACGAGCTCAACGTGGAGCGGGCCCAGTTCGTGTCGCTCGGGCTCAACCCGACCTTCCTCTCCGAGGGGTTGCTCGAGGAGGTCCGCGACGTCGCCTCGCGCTACAAGGACCGCGCCGATACGAGCAAGATCGTGGCCCGCTCGGTGTGGCGCAAGGGGATGGAGGTCGCGCCCGACCTCGTCGTGCGCTAGGCCATCGCCCGACGGGCGCGGGGCCCGTGTGAGGATGGGGCGATGCCGCACCCCTCGATCTACCAGTACGTGCGCCACCCGCGCGCGGCCGAGCTGCGCGCGGGGCGCCCGGTCAAGACCGCCGACCTGCGCGCGCCGCGCTCCGACCGCTGGTTCGCCCGGCTGAACTCGAGGGTCGGCCTGCGGGTGACCCTGGTCGTGGGCACCATGTGGTGCGCCTACCTCTTCAGCGTGATCGCCCTCGTGGCGCTGCCCTCCGCCTTGCACCAGGGCGTGTACTACATCGTCGTCTGGCTGAGCTCGAGCTTCTTGCAGCTGGTGCTGCTGCCGATCATCATCGTGGGCCAGAACATCCAGGCGGCCGCCGCCGACCGGCGCTCGGAGGAGACCTACAAGGACGCCGAGGCGGTGCTCAAGGAGGCCGAGGAGATCCAAAAGCACCTGCTCGCCCAGGACGAGGTGATCGCCTCGATCCTCACCCGGCTCGAGAAGGTGGGCGGGGCGTCCCCGGCGTAGGGGCGGCTCACTCGCCCCGGGCGCGCGCCAGCTCGCCGACCTGCTCGTCGAAGGCGCGCCAGGCGCGCTCGCGCCCGGCGACCAGGGCGCGGCGCATCGGCTCGGCGAAGGCGTGCAACTCGGCCTCGCTCGGGGCCGCGCCCAGGGTCGAGAGGTAGCCCATGGCCGAGATCATGAACGTGCCGACGCGCAGCCGTCGGCGCAGCACCACGCGCTCCTCGTCGGTGAGTCCCGCCAGGATCGAGGCGACCGATTCGAGCTCGGTCAGCCGGGCGAGGATGGCCGCGCGGATGCGCTCGTTCTGGGCCCCGGCGATGGTCATCTCGAGGTTGAACAGGGCCCGGACGTGGTTCACGGGGGCGACCGCGTCGAGGAGCATCTCGGTGAACCAGCCCTCGCGCGTGATGTCGAGACTTCGTCCGGGCGCCAGGATCCTCGTGCGCATGACGGTGCGCATCGCCTCGATCGCGAGGTCCTCTTTGGAGGCGAAGAGCTTGTAGATGGCCCCGGGTGAGCAGTTGGCGCGCCGGGCGATGCGCGAGATCGTGGCCCGGGTGTAGCCGCTGCGCCCCACGACGCCGAAGGTGGCGACGGCGAGCTGGGTGCGCAGGTCGTCGCTCGGCGGGGGGCTGAAGGGCGCCGGGGGGGCGAGGGTCGGCACGGGCCTGACCGTGGCGGGGGGGACCGACAGCCCCTCGACCAGGATGTCGTAGAACGCCGCGTCGAGGTCGTCGTCGCTGCCGAAGCGGTTCGCCGCGGCGAGCATGACCAGGCTGAGGGTGAACAGAGCCGCGACGCGTAGCCCCACCGCCGGGTCGAGGTCGGGTCGGGCCCAGCGTCCGATGAGGTACTCGTCGATGAACGGCTCGACCTCCTCGTGCAGGGTCGGGAGGCGCCGGGCGGTGAAGAGCACCTGGAAGCACGCGACGTCGGCCGGTTCGGCTCGGGTCACCCACCGGCGCAGGTCGGCCGCGCGCTCGGCGTTGGGCTCGCGCACGAGCGCCGCGCACAGGTCGTAGAGGGCGACGGCGCGCGCGAGCATCGTCGAGTTCCACAGGTCGACGAGCAGCTCGTCGACGTCCTCGTAGCGGGCGTAGGTGGCGCCGTGGGTCAGGCCGGCCCGGTGGCCGACGTCGCGCAGGCTGAGGTGGTCGACGCCCACCCGCAGCACCTCGGCGACGCCGGCGGCGCGGATGGCGGCGTCGTTCGCCAGGGCCCGGGCGCTGCGCGCCCGCTGGGTTCGGGGCATGGACCACCCTACGCGAAAGGTTTTCCATAAGTCCGAATCGTTTGTGTCCATATGGGCTGGTGGCGTGGAAGAGTTGTGGGGTGAACGTCCTGTTGGCGAGCGGCCTGATCCCCCTCGGGCACCTCCCCGGCGTCCACGCCGGCCAGGCCCTGCCGGCCGCCCGCGTGGTGGTGCTCGCCGTGCCCGCGCTCGCGGCCGTCTTCTACTTCAGCGTGGTGCGTCGGCGGCGCGACCGGTGATCCCCTACGTCCCCCTCGAGCGGCGGTCCTTCCGGCTGCACATGGGTCTGCGCCCGCTCGAGCCGTCGCGCTGGCTCGAGTTCGACGAGGACGCCGAGGCCGTGCTCGCGCTGCGCTCGAGACTGATCGACTCCGAGCGCGCCCGGGTCGTCGCGCTCGACGAGGCGGGACTCGCGCCGAGCGCCGAGCTGCTCGGGGTCGTCCTCGAGCACCTCGCCCGCTGGCACCCCGCGCGGGCGCGCCCGGTCGGCTGCGACCACCCCCTCGTGGAGGCGGCGCGCCTGGTCGAAGAGGACCTGTGCGTGATGGTGCGCGAGGACGCCTGGCGGCTGCGCGCGGCGGTGGTCTGCTTCCCCTCGCGCTGGGACCTGCGCGAGAAGATCGGGGCGACGCTGCGCGAGATCCACGGACCGGTCCCGGGCTACGGGGCGGCGCTGGGTGGCCCGGTGGACGCCTTCTTCGAGCGGATCGGCGAGGGTCGCGCCCACTGGCGGCTCAACTGGACGCTGCTCGACACGCCCGATCTCTTCGTGCCCGACGCCGCGCGCGCCGCGCCGAGCGGCGACCTCGCCGACTGGTACTTCCGCGTCGAGCGCCAGACGTTCCGGCGCCTGCCCGAGAGCGGTGCCGTGGTCTTCACCATCCGCACCTACGTCGCCCGGGCCTCCGAGCTCGCCGAGCGGGACCCGGAGTTCCTCGGGGCGCTCACCGACCAGATGGCCTCGGCGCCCCCGGCGACGCAGGCCTACAAGGGCTGGGTGGGTGTCGTCGAGCGTCTCGAGGCTAGGAGGCGAGCGTCGAGTCGGCCGGGCCGGTGAGCCGGTCGATCAGGACCGAGAGCCACATCCCCTGGCCGAGCGCGACGATCACCGGCGCGAGGTCGAGCCAGGCGTTGGCCCGGGCTGAGGTGGAGTAGAGGACGAGCAGGGCGACCTCGGAGGTCACCCGCAGGCCCGAGGGCCGGCCGAGCCGCCGGGCGGCGAGGACCCCGACGACGAGGTAGTTGAGCCCCGGGACCCACGCGTCGGGCGTCCAGCGTCCCCGCAGCTCCCTCGAGGCCGCCGCGTAGACCACGGTGCCCACCGCCAGCAGGCCCACCGCCGCCGCCCCGGCGACCGTGGCGAACCACGTCGGCAGCGGCTCGGCCGAGCCGGGCAGGTGGTCGAGGACCCCCACGAGCAGGGCGAGCCCGCCGATCACCCCCACCACGCCCAGGTCGACGACCCGCCGCAGCGCCCGCACGAGCCCGAGGCTCGCGGCCAGCCGCCGCGGGCGGGCCGGCTCGCCGTAGGGGCGGGTCACGCTGGACCAGTCGTCGCCGCGCCACACGCGCCACTGACGCCCCCCCGCGGGGTCGGGGTACCAGCCAGGAGGAGGTCCGACACTCACGGTCCCATTCTCCCACGACGACGGGTTCGCGGCGCCGGCGGCGCCTACCCCGTCATCAGGCCCGACGGCACGCCGAGCAGGGTGGTGTCACCGATCACCGCGCACCGTCGCGACCCGCAGGCCACCCCGAGCAGCGGGCCGGGGACGTAGCGCAGCCGGGGCTCGAGCGCCGCCCGGCCCGGGGTCACCACCGCGAGGAAGGGTCGCCCCCGTGCGCCGCCCACCACGACGCACGGCCCGCTCGAGGCGCAGGCGAGGGCCGTCCCCGGCCCGGTGAGGACCGTCGAGCGCCAGCGGGTGCGACCGGTGCGCACGCGCACGATCAGGCTCTCGCTCCTCGTGCGCGCGAGCCCTCGACAGGTCGTGGCCGAGCACGTCAACGACGAGAGGGCGACCCAGCGCCCCGGGACCGCCACGGTAGCCCAGGTCCCCCCGCCGTTCGCGGTGCCCTCGACGAGCACGTGGCGGCCCGCGTCGCGGGCGGCGAGCAGGCAGGACGAGGCGCTGGCGCAGGCGATCGAGGTCACGACGTCGCCCGGGGCGAGGGGCAGGGGGGCCGGCGTCGACCACGTCGCCCCCGCGTCGGTGCTCGTCGACCACCGCGGCACGCCGCTTCGGGCGCCGGCGTCGACCAGCGCGCACACGCTCGCGGTGCAGCCGATCGCCTCGACGAGGCCGCCGCCGCTCGGGGGCGAGAGGACGCTGACCTGATGGGTGGTCGCGCTGAAGGACCAGAGGAGGTCGCCGCCGGGCTCGCCGCCGCCGACGAGGCAGGTCGAGCCCCCGCAGCCGACCGCGTCGATCGACGGCGCGGCCACCGCGGGCAGGCGCAGGGGGATCCACGGGCTGCGCGGCGTGGAGAACTCACCGGTCGCCGCGAGTCCGGCGGCGGTGGTCGAGGATCCCAGGGCGACGCAGGCGTCGTCGAGCGTGCAGCCCACCACCGAGAGCGCGATCGAGATCGAGCGGGCCGGCACCCCCGCGATCGAGGGGCGCGCCGCCACGGTCGTCCCGCAGGCGGCGAGGAGCACTCCGGCGAGGGCCGCGCCGATCGCCGCCGCGGCCCGCGTCCGGGCGCTCGCGCCCGATGCCACTACAGCGCGCGGATCGCCGAGGCGAGGACGTCGAGGCCGTCGGCCAGCTGCGCGTCGGTGATGACCAGCGGCGGCAGGAGGCGGATCACGTTGCCCCACGTCCCGCAGGACAGCGTGACGACGCCCTCCTTCTGGCAGGCCGCCACGACGGCCTTGGCGGCCGTCGCGTCGGGCGTGGTCGTGCCGGGCCGGACGAACTCGAGGGCCATCATGGCGCCGCGCCCGCGGACGTCACCCACACCCGCGCACTCGCTCGCGAGCTCGTCGAAGCGGGCGCGGATCGTCGCGCCGAGGGCCCGGGCCCGGCCGGCGAGGTCGCGCGAGCGCATCGTCTCGATGGTCGCCAGCGCCGCCGCCGCGGCGACCGGGTTGCCGCCGTAGGTGCCGCCGAGCCCGCCCTCGTGGACGGCGTTCATCAGCTCGGCGCGCCCGGTCACTCCGGCGAGGGGCATGCCGCCGGCGAGCCCCTTGGCGGTCGTGACGATGTCGGGCACCACGCCCTCGTGGTTGACGGCGAACCAGTCGCCCGTGCGGCAAAAGCCGCTCTGGATCTCGTCGGCGACGAAGACCACGCCGTTCTCGTGGGCCCACTCGGCGAGGGCCGGCAAGAACCCCTCGGCCGGCACCACGAAGCCGCCCTCGCCCTGGATCGGCTCGATGAGCAGCGCCGCCACGTTGTGGGCGCCGACCTGGGTCTCGATCTCGGCGATGGCCCGGGCCGCGGCCTCGGGGCCCGTGAGGCCGTCGCGGTAGGGGTAGCTCATCGCCACCCGGTAGACCTCGGGGGCGAAGGGGCCGAAGCGGTCCTTGTAGGGCATGTTCTTCGCCGTGAGGGCCATGGTGAGGTTGGTGCGCCCGTGGTAGGCGTGGTCGAAGACGACGATCGCGGGGCGCCCCGTGGCCAGCCGGGCGACCTTCACGGCGTTCTCGACGGCCTCGGCGCCGGAGTTGAACAGGGCCGAGGTCTTGGCGAAGTCGCCCGGGGTGAGCTCGTTGAGCCGCTCGCAGACCTCGACGTACTCCTCGTAGGGGGTGACCATGAAGCAGGTGTGGGTGAAGTCGGCCACCTGGCGTGAGACGGCGTCGACCAGCTCGGGCACGGCGTGGCCGATCGAGGTCACGGCGATCCCCGAGCCGAGGTCGAGCAGCTGGTTCCCGTCGGCGTCGACGAGGATCGCTCCCTCGGCGCGCTCGATGTAGACCGGGAACCCCTGGGTCAGGCCGTGGCTCACGGCGGCGCGGCGCCGCTCGTGCAGGGCGAGCGAGCGCGGCCCGGGCAGTTCGGTGAGGACCTTGCGCTCGGGGAGAAGGGGGGTCGGGGCGCTGTCCATGGGTCCTCCTGGTCGACGGCTCCCCCAGCGTACCGGCGCCGCCCCCGCCGCCCCTGGCGCGGCGCCGCCCCAGACGGCGCGACGGGTGACCGGTGGTCACCCGTCGCGCGTGGCGGAGGAGGTGGGATTTGAACCCACGGTGCCCAATGGACACAGCAGTTTTCGAGACTGCCCGATTCGGCCGCTCTCGCACCCCTCCGTCCTCGAGTCTACTTGTCCGACGCCGTGGCGCCCAGTGGCGCGCCTAGCCTCGCGGCGTGGACGACGAGGGGTACATGCGCGAGGCGCTCGAGTGGGCCCGCCACGCCGCCGATCACGACGACGTGCCCGTGGGGTGCGTGCTCGTCGCCGACGGTGAGGTGATCGCCGGCGGGGAGAACCGCCGCGAGGCCGACGCGGACCCGACGGCCCACGCCGAGGTGGTGGCGCTGCGCGCCGCGGCGCGCGCCCGGGGGCGCTGGCGCATGGACGGGGTGACGGCCTACGTGACCCTGGAGCCCTGCGTGATGTGCGCCGGGGCGCTGTTGAGCGCCCGGGTCGATCGGGTCGTGCTGGGCGCGCCCGACGAGAAGGCCGGGGCGGTGGGCTCGCGCTACAACGTCCTCGCCGACCCGCGCCTCCTGCACGAGCCGACCCTCACCTTCGACGTGCTGGCCGAGGAGTCGGCCGCCCTGCTGCGCGCCTTCTTCGAGCCCCGGCGGATGGTCTCGGACGGCGGGTGAGGGGCCGGTCGCTTCCGTGGATCGCCGCGGGGGCGCTCGTGCTCGCGGCGCTCGTCCTCGGCGGCCCCGCCTCGGCCGGGGTCCGCACGGCGTCGCGCCCCTACGCCTGCTCGCCCGCTCTCCGCGCGCCGGGACCCGCGGGTCGGGCCGAGTTGGTCACGGCGTCGCTCGGCGCGACGCGCGCGACGCTCGCGGCGCGCAGCGGCGGCGGACTCGCCCAGGTCCTCGCGGGCCTTCGCGTGGTCGTGCGCGGGCCCTCGGCCACAGTGGTGAGGCCGGTGCCGAAGGTCGTGACCTACCTGCTCACGAGGGGCTCGCAGGTCTGCCGCGTGGCGGGCACGCCCGCGCCCTCGGTGATCGTCCTCGCCTACAGCGGGGGCGCCCACTGCTGCGACAGCGCCCTCGGTTTCGCGGCCAGCGCCACCGGCGTCGCCCGGCCCCTCGCGCGCGTCGACCTGGCCGACTTCGCCGCGCTGCGCAGCGACCGCGGTCACGTCGTCGTGCGCGCCGGCGAGGGGGCCTTCCCCTACACCTTGGACAACTACGCGATGTCGTCCGAGCCGATACTCCTCGAGTCGTTCGACGGCCGCGCCTTCGTGAACGTGACCCGCGACTACCCCGACCTCGTGCGCGCGGACGCGCGCACCTGGGATCGGCTCTTCGCGCGGTACCCCTCGGACCTCAGCTACCTCGCCGGGTGGGTCGCCGACGAGTCGCTGCTCGGCCGGGGCGCGAGCGCCTGGCGACGGGTGGCGACGCTGCGCTCCGAGGGCCGGCTCCACGGCACCGTGGGCTACCCCTCGGGTCGCGGCTTCGAGCGCCAGTTGCGCGCGATCCTGCGCGCGCGGCACTACCCGTCGAGCTGATCAGTCGAGGGGCGCGAGGCCGAGGGCCGCGAGCGCGGCCGTGGCGAGGGAGAGGCCCCCGCTGAGTCGTTCGACGTCGCGGCCGGTCCCGTCGTGGGTGATGACCGCGACGTCCCCGCAGCCCTGGGGGTCGGCGACCACCACGGCGTAGGGGTGGTCGGCCCCGTCGCGGAAGAAGAGCAGGACGACGCGAGCCCCCAGGTCGATCGGGCAGCTGGTCGTGCCGGTGGGCGCGGCGGGCAGGGCGTCGACGCCCTCGATGAGCCGGGCGATGAGGGACCGATCCGAGGTGCTCGAGGCCGAGTAGCGCGGACCGGTCGCGTCGAACCCCCGGTCCACCCTCACCACCAGCCGCGTCGCCCCGCTCGCGACGGGCGCGCCCGTCGCACCGGCCACCGCGGCGACGGGCCCCACCGCCAGGCTGAGGGCGAGGCCAATCGCGGCCCAGGCGCGTCGTGTCCCCATACCCCCTCAGTGTCCCACCGCGGCCCGGTCTGACGCCGGTCACCGCCTAGATGGTCGACCAGCCCCCGTCGACGGGCAGGACCGCGCCGTTCACCTCGGACGACTCGTCCGAGAGCAGCCAGGCGATCGCCGAGGCCAGCTGGTCGGGGGAGGCGACCGGGGTGAGGTCGGTCGTGAGGTAGGGCGTCACCCGCTCGCGCCCCCAGTCCGAGGTGAAGGACGCGTCGATGTTGGTCATGACGCCCCCGGGGGCGACGGCGTTGGTGCGCACGCCCTTGGGCGCGTAGAAGAAGGCCGTCGATCGGGTGAGGCCGACCACGGCGTGCTTGCTCGCCGTGTAGGCCACCCCGGCGGCGGAGCCCCGCAGGCTGGCCTCGGAGGCGACGTTCACGATCGCGCCGTGGCCGACGGCGAGCATCCCGGGCAGGACCGCCCGGGTGAGGCGCATCATCGAGTCGAGGTTCACCGCGAAGACGTGGAACCAGTGCTCGTCGGTGACCTCGGCCGGCGGCACGAAGCCGTCCATGATGCCCGCGACGTTGGCCAGCCCGTCGACGGGGCCCGCGGCCGCCGCGACGACGTTGTCGACGCCGGCCTGGGTGGAGAGGTCGGCGACCACGCTCACCAGGGGCTCACCCCCGTGGTGGCCCGCGAGGTCGTCAAGGCGGGACTCGGAGACGTCGGCCGCGACGACCCTCGCGCCCTCGGCGAGGAGGCGCTCGGTCGTGGCGAGGCCGATGCCCGACCCCGCGCCGGTGACGATGACGCTGCGCCCCTCGAAACGTCGTGACGTGCTCGAAGCCATGGGGGTCCCCTCTCGGGTCCGACGCTACGGCCGGCGACCCGAGGGGGGATAGGGACGTTCGCCCCGTTCACTCGAGCGGGGCGAGGTCCTCGATCGCGGCGGGGTCGAGCGGACGGACTCGCGGCAGGGTCCAGGCAGCGAGAAAGGCCACCAGGGCGATCGCGCCGCTGGTGTGCATCGCGTTCTGGAAGGCGGGGACGGGGTCGACCAGCGGGGCCACGCCCGCGGCGTGTCGACCGGCTTCGTCGCGCAGGGTGGTCGTGGCCACGCTCACGAGCACCGCGAGGCCGAGCGACCCCCCGATCTGCTGAGAGGTGTTGAGGAGCCCCGCGGCGAGGCCCGCGCGGTCGTGGCCGACCGAGGCGACGGCGTTGAGCATGAGGGGCACGAAGAGCAGGCCCATGCCGATTCCCATGAGGCAGAGCGCCGCGAAGGCGACGAGGTAGGAGGAGCCGTCGTGCAGGGTGGCGGCCGTGAACTGGGCGCCGGCGACGAGCAGCGGGCCGGCGATGAGGAAGGGCTTGACCCCGACGCGGCCGACCCGGCGCGAGACGACCTGGCTCGTGCTCGCCACGAGGATCGGCACCGGGAGGTAGGCGACGCCGGCCAGGACCGGCGAGTAGTGGAGCACGTTCTGGAAGAACTGGGTGAGGAAGTAGATCATCGCCAGCATCACGCCGCCGATGAGGACCATGACGACGTAGCCGACGGCGCGGCCGTGGTGGGCGAGGAAATCGAGGGGCACCAGTGGCGTGGCGCTGCGCCGCTCGACGACGACGAAGCCCACGAGCAAGACGAGCGCCACCCCGAAGGCGACGACGGTACTCGGGTGTCCCCAGCCGGCCTCGGGCCCACGCACGAGGCCGTAGACGAGCGCCGACACCGCGACGGTGATCAGCAGGGCCCCGGGCACGTCGAGCCGCCCCCGGCCGGCGGTGCCGCGCGGCAGCGAGAGGGGGGCGAGGGCGAGCAGGAGGGCCCCGATCGGCACGTTGACGAAGAAGACCCAGCGCCAGGACGCGTAGTCGGTGAGGATGCCGCCGAGCACCAGGCCGGTGGCGCCGCCGGCGGCCGTCATCGCCGCGAAGACCGCCATCGCCCGGTGACGCGCGTGGCCCTCGGGGAAGGTCGTGACGACGAGCGAGAGCGCCGTCGGCGAGGCGATCGCCGCCCCGAGACCCTGGACGACCCGCGCGGCGATCAGGAGGGTCGGGTTGCCCGCGAGACCGCCGGCGAGCGAGGAGACGGCGAAGAGGCCCACCCCAATCATGAGCATCCGCCGGCGCCGCAGCAGGTCGCCCAGGCGACCCCCGAGCAGGAGGAAGCCCCCGAAGGTGAGGACGTAGGCGTCGATGACCCACGCCAAACCCGTGGTGGAGAAGCCCAGCGAGCGCTGCAGCGTGGGGAGCGCGATGTTCACGATGGTGATGTCGAGCATCACCATCAGCTGGGCGAGGGCGATGGTGACCAGGGCGAGCCCGGGGTGGGTGACGCGAGGACCGCGCGGGGGAGGCGTTGGGTTCACGTCGGGCGGTTCCACTCGCCGCGAGCCTAGGAGTCCGCTGAACGATTCGGTGCCGTCTCTGAGGCGAGTGACGTCAGGGGACCCCCCCGACCCCGACGATCCCGCGACGCCCATAGAAGGGCGTGGCGCGCGTGGTCCGGTTCGCCGCGTGCACCCGACCCTCAAGGGCCGCGTCGGCCCACGCCCGCCAAGGGCGGGGCGGGCGTGGGGCGGACTAGTTCGAGGGCTCGCCCGGGATGGAGAAGAGCGGGCGCCAGGGCGAGGCGGCGGCGTCGAGGAGCGCGGTCGACGGCCGCGCGCCCACGTTGTACCACTTGGCCTGGTAGGGCTCGCCACGATAGAGCACGCGCTCACCCCCGGCGTAGGTGCCCGAGGTGGTCCACTCGGGGTAGGTCCCCGCGGGGACCGTCGTCGTGGTGGGGGGGTGGTCGCCGACCAATACCGGCCCCAGCAGAATCCACGGGGACGTCCACGGGTCCGTCGTCGCGGCGGGATCGGTGCCGGAGTTGTACCAGCGAGCCTCGTACACGTAGCCCGAGCGCACCACCTTGTAGCCCTGCACGTACGTCGCCTGGGGCTGCCACAGCGGGTAGGGGGCGTCCGCGGGGTTGGTGTCGAGCGCGAGCGGCGTGCCCGACACGTTGGTGGCCGAGGACATGGACCCGGTGAGCCGGTCGAAGACCTTGCTGAAGGCGAGGGCGCCCTGGGTCACGCCGCTGCAGCTCGTCGAGAGCACGCCGGTCTCGACGGCCGCACTCGACCCACACGGCCCGTCGCGGTTGAGGGACCAGAGGGAGAGTCGGGCGAGGTGGTTCGACCTCGCGAAGTCGGCCACTCGCCGGGCGTCGGCCAGTGAGACGGACTCGCCGGGCGAGTCGTTCTGGCCGATCATCACGGTGACGCCGAGGTGGGACCACAGGTTCGCGCCCGTCAGGCCGTCGCCGTACTGGTTGGCCAGCTTCTGGAGCTGGGCCGCGGTGTCGGTCACCGTCGTCTCGATGGCCGCGGCCATGTCGGTGACGGGACGGCCGTAGTTCATGGCCATGACGTTCACCCCGGCGAGGGGAACGTGGTGGGAGAGAAGCGAGGCGACCTGGGCGAGCGACGCCACGCCGAGCCCCTCGAGCGAACCGGGCAGGGTCAGCCAGACGTGGGCCCGGGCGAGGGGTCCGCCCTTCGCGGTGTCGAGGGCGAGCGCCGTCGCCCGGCGCCGCGTGGCCGCGGTGTCGCCCAGGGCGGAACCCTCGACGTCGAAGTCGAGGGTCGAGACGTGGTAGTGACGGGCCACCTCGGCGTAGTCGCTCGCGAGCGCGGAGGTGTCGGTGCAAGCGCTGGCGAGCGGGGTGTTCGCCTGCCCCCCGAACGACACGGCCACGCTCGCCCCCGAGGACTCGAACTGGGTGATGCGAAGCCCCAGGTCGAGGGTCCGATCGGCCTGGGCGAGGGTGTAGTAGCCACCCCAGCTGGGCTGGCAGGGGTCGCGGGGCGACGCGACGACGAAGCCGAGGACCGCCTGACGGGCGGGGTCCATCGCGGCGACCTGGAAGTTGTCGACGGGTGTCGCGGTCACGTCGACGTAGGGCGCGTAGAAGGTCGCGGGCGCCTCGGCCGCCGAGGTCAGGCTGGCGCGCACGACGAGCGGCACGCCGTAGGCGATGCTGCCGAGCACGAGGAGCGCGACGAGGACGCGCCAGGGTGAGAGACGGCGACGCACCGCCGCGGGCGGAGTGCTGGACGAGGGGGAGGCGTTTGTCATGTTCGATGAAGTCCGCTTCGTGTGACGGCCGCATCACGGTAGTGGCCGGTGACGTCGCGAAACAAGCAGATGGCCGTGAGATGTTCGCAAGTTGTGAGGGGCGAGCGCGTGACGTGATGTCCGAGGAAGGCTGGCTCAACTTACCCACAACTATTCGGCCATCCTCGATGTCGGCACGTACTCTCGGCCGATGACCACAACGCAGACCCACGCCTCGCGACGCCGTGGTCGCTTCTACCGCGACCCGCTGGTCCCGTTCCCCCGTCGGGTGTCCGAGCGCCGGATGGGCACCGGGAGGGCGGCGATCGTCGTGACGGCCGTGGCGTGGATCGCCTACGTCGTCGTCTGGGTCGACCGGGGGTTCCTCGAGCACAACGCGGTGACCCCGTTCGGCCACCTCGCCGCCGAGACCTACCTCGTGATGGTGACCCTGCTCACCATCTCGTCCATGGCGTATCTCATCTCGCGCCAGGGCTACTTCTACCGTGCGCGGGCGCATCGGCGCACGCCGCGGGCCCTGCTCGACGACTTCTACGACAAGACGAGCCCCCGGGTGACCGTGCTCGTCCCCTCGTACCGCGAAGAGGCCCACGTGGTCAAGGCGACGCTGCTCTCGGCGGCGCTCCAGCGCATCGCGGGACTCGACGTCGTCCTGCTCATCGACGACCCGCCCGTCCCCCCCTCGGAGAAGGACGCGGCCCTCCTGCGCAGCGCGCGGGCGCTGCCCGGCGAGGTCCAGGCGATTCTCGACGAACCCGCCCAGCGCTTCGGAACGCAGTACGCCGCCTTCGTCGAGCGCGGTGCGCGCGACGAGGACCTGACGCTCTCGGACATGGACGGCCTCGCCGACTGCATGGAGGGTGCGGCGCGGTGGCTTCAGACGTTCGCCGACGACTACCCCGTGGCCGACCACGTGGACGCCTTCTTGTGCGAGTTCGTGCTGAAGAGCGTCGCGGCCAGTCTCCTCGTGGACGCGACCGCCCTGCGCGCCGCGCGAGAGCACGGCGTGGTCTTGAGCGCCACGCGGATGGCCCACTTCTACCGGCGCGTCTGGGCGACGTTCGACGTGCGGCTCACCAGTTTCGAGCGCAAGGCCTACGCCTCGCTCTCGCACGAGCCCAACAAGGCGAGCAACCTGAACTCCTACATCGGGCTCATGGGTCGCAGCTTCATCGACGTCGGGACCGAGGTCGGGCGGCTCCTCATCCCCGCAGAGCCCTCCGAGGCCGACCTGTCGATCGTGGATCCCGACTACGTCGTTACCCTCGACGCCGACTCCCTCCTGCTGCCGGAGTACCTCGAGCGACTCGTCTACCAGATGGAGCAGCCCCACCACGCCGGGGTCGCCGTGCTCCAGACGCCCTACAGCGCCTACCCCAACCCGGAGTCGCGCCTCGAGCGCATCGCCGGCGCGACGACGGACCTCCAGCACCTGCTGCACCAGGGCCTGGGCCACTACGACGCGGAGTTCTGGGTCGGGGCGAACGCGGTGATCCGCAAGAAGGCCCTGGACGCGATCGAGCGCGTGGAGCACCTGGGCAACTGGGAGATCCGCAGCTACATCAGCGACCGCACCGTGATCGAGGACACCGAGTCGACCATCGAGCTACGCGTGCGCGACTGGGCCGTGGAGAACTACCCCGAACGGCTCGCCTACAGCGCCACGCCGCCGGACTTCGGCTCCTTGTGCATCCAGCGCCGCCGATGGGCCACGGGCGGGCTGGTCATCCTGCCGTCGCTCTGGGCGCTCGTGAGGGCGCGCCGCCGCCGCCTCCAGCAGACGCGCCTGGAGGAACTGTTCCTCAGGGCCAACTACCTGTCGTCGATCGCCTGGACGTCGCTCTCGCTCATCGCGATCCTCACCCTGCCCTACAGCCAGTTGCTGCTCACCCCGATCCTGGTCGCGATCGTCGCGCCCTACTTCCTCGCGATGGCCTCGGACCTGCGCTACTGCGGCTACCGACGCCGCGACGTGGTCTGGATCTACGCGCTCAACCTCTTGCTGCTCGCGGTCAACATCACCGGGACGATCGCCTCGTTGATCCAGTTGCTCACCGGTGGCAAGGGGACCTTCGTGCGCACCCCCAAGGTCCGCAACCGGACCCGGACCGCGCTGTGGTTCGCCCTGGTGCCCTACCTCCTGCTCGGCCTCGTCGCCCTCATCGTCACCGTCGACGCGCAGAAGCACCACTGGCTCAACGCCACCTTCGTCGGGCTGAACGGGCTGTGCGTGCTTCTCGGGGTGGTCTTCTTGATGGGTGTGGGGGGTTCCCTCTCGGACATCGTCTACCAGGCCTTCCAGATGCTCTACCGCTACGAGCCCGAGGTCGTCGACGTCGGGCCGACTCCCGAGACCGTGCTCGCCAACCCCGCGGTCGCGGACTGGACGAGCGTCTTGCAGCCGGCCCTGATCGACCGCCGCTCGGCCTCGCGCGAGAACGTGGACTCCGGTCCCCCGGGGTCGCCCGCGGCGAGCGAGGGCTGAGCCCGGCCGCTCCCCCCGGCCACGGACCGGGCCCGCGACGACGGATGTCGCCGTCGCGCTGCCCGCGTGACCCGGCGTGAGAGGTGACCTAGGTCCCACGACGCCGCTGGCGCGGACGCCGACAATTGACACGGGAGCGAGTCCGAGGAGGCGCTATGGCGGTGCGAGCGCCGGAGAGGTCGTGGGACCTCGAGGACCACGTTGACTCGTGGGTGCGAGAGGGGATCGTCGACGAGGAGCAGGCGCGACGCATCCTGGAGCGCGAGGCCGGGCCCGTCGTCGCCCCACGTCGCCTGAGCATCGCCGCGGAACTCATGACGTACCTCGGCGTTGTCCTCGTGGTGGCCGGGGCGGGTGTCGTCACGAACCGGGTCTGGGGCGACATCGGAATCGGAGGGCGGATCTCCATCGGACTCGTCGCGGCGGCCCTCGGCTTTCTCGGGGGGTGGGTGCTCCTTCGCGTGGGCGAACCGGGGGCGACCCGGCTCGCGGGCTTCCTCTGGCTCTGCGGGACGGCGGGCGCCGCGATGGCGACCGCGGTGTTGGCCGACCGCCTCGACCACGGCCGCGGCTGGCCGACGGTGCTCTCGGCCGGGGCGGTGGTGGCCGCGATCTCCCTCGGGCTCTGGCGCAACCGGGAGCGACCACTGCAGTTCGCGAGCGCCGTCGCGGGAGTCGTGATGGTGGTCGCCGCGGCGCTCAACGGGGCCGGGTGGGCCGTGCACCCGGTCGCCGCCGGGTCCGTCGTCTGGGTCGCGTCGCTCGCCCTCGCGATAGGCGGGGCGACCGTTCTGCGGCCGGGGATCGTCGCCCTGGTCCTCGGTCAGTTGGGCGCGACCCTGGGGGCGCTCCTCATCACCCCGGACCAGCCCGCCCTGGGATTGACGCTCGGCCTCGTCGCCGGAGCGGCGGGCCTCGGCTACGGCGTTGGTCGCCGGGAGCCCCTCGTCGTCGTCGTCGGCGTGCTCGCCTTCTTCTCGATGACCGTGCGCCTGCTCGGCCTCTACCTGCACGGGCCGGCGGCGGCACTGGTCTCCGTCCTGCTCGGGGTGGCCCTGGTCGCGGTGGCGCTCTGGCGGACCTGGGGCCGGCGCGCCCGAGGGCACTGAGCCGCCTCCCCGACGCGTGAGGCCATCCGCCTGATCGCTCCGATCACATCGCCGACGTCACGGGCCCGGGCCCGCGTGAGCGTGTCGAGGTTGGGTGATGGTCTTCGGAGCCGAGTTCGGACCTGACGTAGCGTCCGTGTGGTCGTCTCGCAACGTGGCGTGCGACGCGGGCCTTCGGACTTCGTCGACGCACAGTCAAAGCCGGTCGTTCCCCGCGACGTCCGCGCGAGCCTTCGTTCGGTGCGCGCGCTGCCACGAGGGGGCCTCGCGGAGCAGGGTTCATCACGACTGGTCACGCCTCAACCGCCAAGGGCTGCGCCTGGCCGGGGTCCACGTTGCTCGTCTTGTCAGTCCTTCACTTGAACCACCCGATAGGCGGTGCGTGGAACCACGTCGGCGGGGTTCTCCTCCTGGTTGGCACGGCTGGTCTCACGCCGGTCTTCGGGCGGAGGAGGGCCTGAGCCGAGCAGAAGGACCGGCGCCCCC
>NCBE01000127.1 GCA_002255565.1 Actinobacteria bacterium 21-73-9 | reverse complement strand
GTGGCGACCGTGACGCCCGCGACGTCGACCCGGGCGCTCACGCCTCGTACCGGGGTCGCACGCGAGGGCAGGGGAGCTGGGAGTGGTCCGTCGCGACGGGCCGACGCTCTCCGGGCAGGGGCCAGTCGCCACCGAGCGCGGTGGAGAGCACCTCCTCGGTGACGGTCGGCTGGGCGCCGACCTCGTCGCTGACCGGGGCCGGTCCGGCGACGACGTGGTTGGTGAGGGCCCCGAGGCCCTCGACCTCGACGGTGACGACGTCGCCGGGCTCGACGGGTCGTGAGAGCGCCGGCGTGCCGGTCAGGATCACGTCGCCGGGCACGAGGGTGATCAGCCGGGCGAGGTCGGTCACCAGGTAGTGCATGTCCCAGGCCATCTCGTCGGTCGAGCCGTCCTGGAGGACCTCGCCGTTCACGCTCGTGCGCAGGGCCCGGCCGGCGAACGACCAGTCCGTGACGACGCCCGGACCGATCGGACAGAGCGTGTCGGCGCCCTTGACCCGCAGCATGGAGCCGGCGTCGGTGTCGCGGAAGTCGTGCAGGCCGAAGTCGTTGGCGACGGTGTAGCCGTAGATGTAGTGGGCGGCGTCGGCCAGGGCGATGTTGCGCGCCGTCCGGCCGATCACGATCGCCACCTCGCCCTCGTAGTTGAGGTAGTGGCAGTTCGCCGGGCGCACGACGGCGCCCCCGTGGGCGTTCAGGGCCGAGACGGGCTTCTGGAACCAGGTCCGCGGCGCCCGTCGGCCGCCACGAGGGTCGCGCCCTCGCGGATCACCTCGACCGCGTTGCCCTCCAGCAGGATGCGTCGGAACTCCACCGGCCCTCCGAAGTCGTTTGCGTGCGAATGATTCCCCCACACTACAAACCGCGCCCGGAACGGCGTGCTACGTTCGCCCCGTCACTCGAGGAGGCGTGATGGCCACTGACTTCGATCGCGTGCGGGTCCTGTGGCCCGACCACCTCGGCCTCGCTCGGGGCAAGTACATCCCGGCCGAGATGGCCGAGGACGGGGCGCGTCACTGCACGGGCACCTGGGCCCTCTCCTACGACCGGACCATGACGCCCTACACGCCGGGCAGCGGGTGGGACGAGGGCCTGCCGGACTTCGAGGCCGTCTTCTCGCTGGCCGACCTGCGAGCGTCGTGGGAGCCGCGGACCCGGGTGGTGGTGGCCGACCTCACCCGCGACGGCGCACCGCTCGCCGTCTCGCCCCGGGCCGCCCTCGCCAAGGCGGTCGAGGACTGGGCGGCCCTCGGCCTCGCCCCCTACGTGGGGATCGAGTTCGAGGCGTTCGTCTTCGCGCCCGACGGCCAGGGCGGCTGGCGGCCCCGCGACACCCCGGGCGCCTTCGTCTACGGCACCGGCCCGGCCGTCGACCCCGACGGGCTCGTCGACGCCATCTGGGCCGCCTGTCGCGAGGCCGGCCTCCCGCTCGAGTCGGTCAACTCCGAGTACGACTCGCCCCAGTTCGAGTTCACCCTGCGCTACAGCGACGCCCTGCGGGCCGCCGACGACGCCTTCTTGTTCAAGGTCCTCGCCCGCGAGGTCGCCCACCGCCTCGGACTGCTACTCACCTTCATGGGCAAGCCGCTCTCCGACCGGGGCGGCTCGGGGCTGCACGTCAACTTCTCGCTGCGCGACGGTGAGGGCCACAACGCCTTCGCCGACGCCGAGAGCGCCGACGGGCTCTCGGCGCGCGCCCACCACTCGATCGGCGGGCTCCTCGCCCACCACCGTGCCCTGGCCGGACTGTGCGCCCCGACGGTGAACGCCTACAAGCGGCTGCGACCCGCCTCGCTCTCGGGCTACTGGGCCAACTGGGGCTACGACCACCGCGGCGCGACGATCCGGGTGCCCGGGGCGAGGGGCGAGGGCACCCGCCTCGAGCACCGCCTCAGCGACGGGGCCGCCGTCGTGCACACCGCGATCGCCGCCGTCTTGCAGGCGGCGCGCCTGGGCGTCCTTCACGGCGTTGACCCCGGGGCGCCCGAGGCGGGTAACGGCCTCGACACCATCGAGGCGACGATCGGGGTGCCCCACTCGCTCGCCGACGCCCTCGCCGAGCTCGAGTCCGACGCCGACCTCGTCGAGGCGGTGGGCGCCGAGCTCGTGGCCCAGCACCTCGCGGTGAAGCGCTCGGAGTGGGAGCGCTACTGCGCCGCGACGACGGACTGGGAGCTGCGCGAGTACCTCCCCTTCCTTTAGACGCGGGTGGACGAGGCCTCGACCGAGCTCTCGGCCGTGCGGGTCCGGCTGCGGACCCTCTCACCCGCCGAGGTGGCCGCCCTCGGTCGAGACCCGGTGGCCTTCGCCGCGAGCCTCGGGCTGGCGAGCGCGCCCGAGTGGCCGGCGCCCGTCGTGCGCCAGCGCTTCACTGAGGGCATCGCGGGTCTCGAGACCGACCCGCGCTTTGGCGTGTGGGTCGTGATCGAAGAGGCCGAGCGCACCCTCATCGGCGACGTCGGCTTCCACGGCCCGCCCGACACCGAGGGTTCGCTCGAGATCGGCTACGCGCTCGCGCCGGCCTGGCGCGGACGCGGCTACGCCACCGAGGCCGTGGGACTCCTCTGCGAGTGGGCCGAGGCCCAGGGCGGTGTGCACGTTCTCACGGCGCGCACCCGGGCCGAGAACGAGCCGTCGGCCCGGGTCCTCGGTCGCCTCGGCTTCGTGCGGGCGGGGGAGGTTGACGGCTACGAGCTCTGGCGCCGCGGGTGAGGGCCCCGTCGGTCGCTGCGAGGTCCAGCCCGCGTTGATCGACGGGCGCGCCGGTCACCAGCGAAGCGGCGTCGGCACAGGGGAAGGCCACGGGGTCGCCGATCTGCTCGGGGTGGCGACGGTGTGCATCCGCTGCTTGCCGGCGAGCAGCGTGACCGACTCCGTGGCGAGCGTCGAGGCGTGCGCCGCCGCGCTCGGCCGGTCGCGGTCGACCGCGACCCCGGGCTCCTCGGCGAGCAGCTCCGCTTCGTCAGGTCGGGTCTCTCCAGCCCGCGCCGCGTGGCCGTCGGTGGGCGGCAAGGTCGGCCACGCGGGCGGCGCGCTGGATCGAGCGGAGCGTCGCCTCCGTGGAGGTGGCCCCGGGCGATGCGGTCGACCTCGACGCCCTCGAGGCCCACTGCCGGGTCCGCCAAGCGGGCTGCGAGGGGCTCACGGGTCGTCGTGGTCGGTGTACTGCCCCGCAACGCTGTCGGTGAGATCGAGGGGACCCGGACGCGCGCACGCGTCGGCGCTGGGCCAGCCCTAGGGCTGGTCGGGGTCGCTCGCGCGCAGCGACGCCGGCACGTGGCCGAGGAGGCCGTAGAACGGGCTGTAGCCGGAGACGCCGATCACGACGAGGACGAGCCCGGCGAGCACGAGGAGTGACTCGAGCCGGTAGGCGAGGACCGAGCCGGTCGTGGCCAGCAGCAGCGCGCCCGCGACCACGGCCGCGAGGCCGAGAGCCACGCGCACGACGCGCTCGGTGGTCGTCTGGTTGTGGCGTGCGTTGGCCGCCGTGGTCGGGGGGTGGTGGACCGCTGTCGTCATCGTGACCCTCCTTGGTCCTCTTTCGACGCCCCCACGCTGGCCCGTCGCTCCCCCCGGGGGGCTAGGGACCAAAGTCACGTCAGCGCGGGACGCGCCGGCGCCTCAGTCGCGATCGCGCAACGACTTGGGGACGAATCCCACCGCGGCGTAGAGCGGGCAGTAGCCGGCGACCCCGGTGACGAGCAGGACCAGGCCCACGAGGGTCAGGATCGACTCCCAGGCGTAGGCGGCGCTCGACCCCGCCGAGGTGAGCAGGATCACCCCGGCCACGGCGCCCGCGAGGCCGACCACGACGCGCACCACGCGGTCGGCGGTCGTCTCGTTGCGGTGGGGGTGGGCGGGTGAGTGGGGGTGGGTGGCGGTCGTCATGGCCGGCTCCTTCGGTCGAGGTCGTCGCCACCACCGTGCCCTGGATATACCCCCCGGGGGTAGGGACGAAGGTCACCAGTGCGCGACGGGAGCCGCGCGGGGCTCAGTCGCGCGCGGGGGCGCGCCGCGCGGCCGCGAGGGCGACGAAGGCGTCGAGGCTCTCGGGGTTGGCCACCGACGAGAGGGAGGCCACGGTCGCGGGATCGGCGCCGGCGAGGACGCGCTTGACGGGCACCTCGAGCTTCTTGCCGGTGAGGGTGCGCGGGACGGCGTCGACGACGACGACCTGGTCAGGCACGTGGCGCGGTGACAGGCGGGTGCGGACCTCGGAGCGGATCCGCGCGGCGAGCTCCTCGGGGTCGGCGCCGGGGGCCACCACGAACAGCCAGAGCTCGCCCGGACCGCCGCCGGGGTCCTCCAGGTGCACGACGAGGCTGTCGGTCACCTCGGGGAGGGCCTCGACGACGTTGTAGAACTCGGCGGTGCCCATGCGCACCCCGCCGCGGTTCAGCGTCCCGTCGGAACGCCCGCTGATCACGACCGAGCCGTGGTCGGTGAGGGTGGCCCGGTCGCCGTGGACCCAGACCCCGGGGTAGCGGCCGTAGTAGGCGGCGCGGTAGCGGACGTCGCCGGGGTCGTTGACGAACTCGACCGGCATCGAGGGCATGGGCTGGGTCACGACGAGCTCGCCCTCGACGTCGCGCACGGGGTGGCCCGTCTCGTCGTAGACCTCGAGCGCGACCCCGAGGCAGCGGCACGAGATCTCCCCGGGCCAGACCGGGTGCAGGGGGCTGGCCCCGACGAAGCCGGTGCACACGTCGGTGCCCCCGCTGAACGAGGCGACAAGGAGGTCGTCCTTGACGTCGCGGTAGACCCACTCGGCCGCCGAGCCCGGCAGGGGCGAGCCCGTCGCCCCGAGGGTCTCGAGCGCGGCGAGGTCGTGGTCCGCGCGCGGTACGAGGCCCGCCTTGGCGCCGGCCACGAGGTACGCGGCGCCCACGCCGGCCACGGTGATCGCGTGCTCGTCCATGAACGCGAAGAGCCGGTCGGCGCGCGGCGCGGAGGGGTTGCCGTCGAACAGGGCGACCGTCGCGCCGACGACGAGGCCCGAGACGCAGAAGTTCCACATCATCCAGCCCGTGGTCGTGTACCAGAAGAACCGGTCGTCGGCGTCGAGGTCGAAGTGGTAGCGCAGGGCCTTGGCGTGCTCGAGCAGGATGCCGCCGTCGAC
>NCBE01000179.1 GCA_002255565.1 Actinobacteria bacterium 21-73-9 | reverse complement strand
GAGGTCGATGGCGAGGCCCACGTCGTGTTGACGCGCCGCTCGCGGGCGCTGCGTCACCACCGCGGCGAGATCGCGCTGCCCGGCGGACGTCGCGACGGCGACGAGGACGCGGTCGCGACGGCGCTTCGCGAGGCGAACGAGGAGGTCGGCCTCGATCCGGCCAAGGTCTCACCCGTCGGGTGGCTGAGCCCGATCGCCTCAATCGTCTCGAACTCGGCGATCTGGCCGGTGGTGGCGACGGTCGCGGGTCAGCCCCAGTGGCGGCCCCAGCCCGGCGAGGTCGATCGCGTCTTCAGCGTCGCGCTCGCCGACCTGCTCGCCGACGACGCCTTCGTCGAGGAGCGGTGGCGTCGCGCGACGCCGCGGCCCGGGGCCGACGACGAGGGGTTCTTCCCGATCTACTTCTTCCGGGTCCCCGAGGACCTGATCTGGGGCGCGACGGCGCGGGTCTTGGTCGAGCTGCTTACGATTGCGACCGGCGTTGACCGGTGACGCCCGGGACCGACTCCGGTAGATTGGAGGGATCGAGAACCCCAGCGGTGGGGCGGTATCGGAGGACACCATGGCGGAAGTTGAGATCGGCATCTACAAATCGGCGCGACAGGCGTACGGTTTCGACGACATCGCCATCGTGCCCTCGCGGCGCACGCGCGACCCCGAGGACGTCGACATCTCCTGGCAGATCGACGCCTACAAGTTCGAGCTGCCGATGCTCGGTTCGGCGATGGACGGTGCGGTCTCGCCGGCCACGGCGATCGAGATCGGGCGGCTCGGCGGCCTGGGGGTCTTGAACCTCGAGGGCCTCTGGACCCGCTACGAGGACCCGACGCCGCTCTTCGAGGAGATCCGCGAGCTCGACGACGACAAGGCCACCGCGCGCATGCAGCAGATGTACTTAGAGCCCATCAAGCTCGAGCTCGTCGCCGAGCGGATCCGCGAGATGAAGCAAGCGGGTATCGTCACGTCCGCCTCCGTGACGCCCCAGCGCACCGACTGGATGTCCAAGACCATCACCGACTCGGGCCTCGACATCCTCGTGATCCAGGGCACCGTCGTGTCGGCCGAGCACGTCTCACGCACCGCTGAGCCGCTCAACCTGAAGAAGTTCATCCGCGAGTTCGAGATCCCCGTCATAGTCGGCGGTTGTGCGAGCTACCAGGCCGCGCTGCACCTGATGCGCACCGGCGCCGCCGGCGTGCTGGTCGGCGTCGGACCGGGCAACGCGTGCACCTCACGGGCCGTGCTCGGCATCGGCGTCCCCCAGGCGACGGCCATCGCCGACGTCGCGGGCGCGCGCATGCGCCACCTCGACGAGACCGGCGTCTACGTCCACGTCATCGCCGACGGCGGCATGAGCAAGGGTGGCGACATCGCCAAGGCCATCGCCTGTGGCGCCGACGCCGTCATGATCGGCTCG
>NCBE01000178.1 GCA_002255565.1 Actinobacteria bacterium 21-73-9 | reverse complement strand
GCCCCTCGACCTCACGCACCAGGCCACGCTCGACGACGAGGACCTCGATTACTTCGGGGGACTCGGCACCGAGGTCGCCCGACGCGTCGCCGCCATCCTTGAGCCCTACGCCGCCTTCCACGACCAGTGGTACGGCAACCGCGACGTGATCATGCACGACGCGATGGCGATCTACGAGCTGCTCGTGCCCGAGGCCATCGAGAAGCAGGGCGCCCACGTCGTCGTCGAGACCGGCGGCGCGCACACCCGTGGCGAGACGGTCATCGACCGGCGCCGCGGCTACGCCGCGAGCTCGACGAGGGTCGGCGTTCGCCTCGACAACGCTCGCTTCGTCGCGTTCCTGCGCGAGCGGCTCGCGCGCTACCCGCTCGGTTAGTAGCGGTAGGCGTCGGGCTTGTAGGGGCCCTCGACCGGCACGCCGAGGTAGTCGGCCTGGCGCTTGGAGAGGGTCGTCAACTTCACACCGAGCGCGTCGAGGTGCAGCCGGGCGACCTTCTCGTCGAGGTGCTTGGGCAGGGTGTAGACCCCGACGGGGTAGTCCTCGGCGTTGGTCACGAGCTCGATCTGAGCCATCACCTGGTTGGTGAAGGAGTTGCTCATCACGAAGCTGGGGTGACCGGTCGCGTTGCCCAGGTTGAGCAGGCGTCCCTCGGAGAGCACGATGATCGAGCGGCCGTTGGGCAGGGTCCACTTATCGACCTGGGGCTTGATGGTCTCGCGCGTGACGCCCGGCAGGGCCGCGAGCCCGGCCATGTCGATCTCGTTGTCGAAGTGCCCGATGTTGCCCAGGATCGCCTGGTGCTTCATCTGCTGCATGTGCGCCAACGTCACGATGTCGCGGTTGCCCGTGGCGGTGATGACGATGTCGGCGTAGGGCAGGGCCTCCTCGAGGGTCGTGACCTGGAAGCCGTCCATCGCCGCCTGCAGCGCGCAGATCGGGTCGATCTCGGTGACGATGACGCGTGCTCCCTGGCCGCGCAGGGACTCGGCCGAGCCCTTGCCGACGTCGCCGTAGCCGCAGACGACGGCGACCTTGCCGCCGATGAGCACGTCGGTGGCGCGGTTGATGCCGTCGATGAGCGAGTGGCGACAGCCGTACTTGTTGTCGAACTTGGACTTGGTGACCGAGTCGTTGACGTTGATCGCCGGGAAGAGCAGGGTGCCCTGGGCCGCCATCTCGTAGAGGCGGTGCACGCCGGTCGTCGTCTCCTCCGAGACGCCCGTGATGCTGGCGGCCATGGGTTCGAAGAACGGCTCGCCGCGGCGCACGATGCGGTCGATCAGCGCCAGGATCACCCCGTACTCCTCGCTGTCGGCCGCCGTCGTCGAGGATCGTCGTCGGCCCCGCGTGTCCCGGCCACGTCAGCAGTTGCTCGGTGCACCACCAGTACTCCTCGAGGCTCTCACCCTTCCAGGCGAAGACCGGGACGCCGGCGGGCTCGTCGACGGTGCCGGTCGGGCCCACGACGATGGCCGCGGCGGCGTGGTCCTGGGTGGAGAAGATGTTGCAGCTGACCCAGCGCACGTCGGCGCCGAGGGCGACCAGGGTCTCGATCAACACGGCCGTCTGGATGGTCATGTGCAGGGAGCCGGCGATGCGCGCTCCTGCGAGGGGTTTGGTCGCGGCGAACTCGCGGCGCATCGCCATCAGTCCGGGCATCTCGTGCTCGGCGAGGGTGATCTCCGCGCGCCCGTAGGCGGCGAGTGAGAGGTCGGCGACTTTGAAGTCGAAGGCGTGCGAGGTCATGGTTCTCCTAATTTTCGAGATGTCCAGGCGTCGACCTCTGTCGCGTGCGCCTGGCGACATTCTACCGCGTACGGTTAGGCGTTGACCCGGAATTCGACCACGTCACCGTCGCGCATCACGTAGTCCTTGCCCTCGATGCGCGCCTTGCCGGCGGCGCGCACGGCTGCGACCGAGCCCGCCGCGATGAGGTCGTCAAAGGCGATGACCTCGGCCTTGATGAAGTGCTTTTGGAAGTCGGTGTGGATCACGCCGGCCGCCTCGGGCGCCGTCGCGCCCTGTCGGATCGTCCAGGCCCGGGCCTCCTTGGGCCCCGCGGTGAGGAAGGTCTGCAGACCGAGGGTCGCGAAGCCCACGCGCGAGAGCTGGGCGAGCCCCGACTCGGACTGGCCGTAGGACTCGAGGAGCTCCGCGGCGTCGGCGTCGTCCAGACCCGCGAGTTCGGCCTCGATCTTCGCGCACAGCACGATGGCCGGTGCCGGGGCGACCGAAGCCACGAGTTCGGCGCGCCTCGACTCGTCGCCGATCGTCGACTCGTCGACGTTGAAGACGTAGATGAAGGGCTTGTCGGTGAGCAGGTGCAGTTCGGAGAGGACCTCGCGGTCGAGCTCGGGCACCGAGGAGATGACCCGACCCTCGTCGAGCGCGGCGCGGGCGCGCTTGACCTCGGCGAGGCGCGCGAGT
>NCBE01000177.1 GCA_002255565.1 Actinobacteria bacterium 21-73-9 | reverse complement strand
TGGCCGACCGCATCGCCGTGCAGATGCAGATGTTCGATCACCGTCCTGCCGATCACCGCGACGTGGTGGTGGCGCAGGTCGTCCTCGCGGGTGATGAAGCGCCCGCGGTCGGGCCAGGCGTTGAACCACTCGGCCAGCGATGGCGTGCTGCCCAGCACCTGGGTGCGGGTGGTCTGGTCGCGGAAGTGGACGATGCCGCTGATTCCGACGATGGGCGACACGCCGGCCAGGCCCGGAATCTGCTGCTGGATCGCCAGCAGGTCGGCGGGTGTGACCTTGGCGATCTTGCCGGCCAGCAGCTCCTTCAGCGGCAGATAGGACTGCACGATCAGGGTGTCGCTGCCCAAGCCGCGGAACTGGTTGTTGATCGCCTGGCTGAAACCCTGCAGCAGTGCCACCACCGCGACCACCGCGGCCACGCCGATGACGATGCCGAAGGTGGTCAGCACGCTGCGCAGCTTGTGCGCGCGAATCGCGTCGAATGCCGCGCGCGGGCTTTCGCCGAGGAGATCGAGGCCGAGCCGGCTCATCGCGGCGCGCCCATTCGTAGCGCAGCGCTTCGATCGGATCGAGCGCCGCGGCCTTGGCCGCCGGCGTGATCCCGAACACCAGTCCGACCGCGGCGGTGAAGCCCAGCGACAAGGCGATCGTCCAGCCGGGCACGATCGCGCCGGCGAAGGCCGGCACCAGATGCACCACCAGCTTGCCGATGCCGTAGCCCAGCGCCAGCCCGACCAGACCGCCCAGCAGCGACAGCAGCACCGCCTCGAGCAGGAACTGCAGCAGGATGTCGGCACGCGTGGCGCCGAGGCTCTTGTGGATGCCGATCTCGCGCGTGCGCTCGGTCACCGACACCAGCATCACGTTCATGATGCCGACGCCGCCGACCAGCAGCGAGATGCCGACGATGGCGCCGAGGATCAGGCTGGCGCTGTCGAGCGCGCTGGTCAGCGCCTTGGTCAGTTCGGCCGCGCTCTGGATCTTGAAGTCGTCGGCCTCGCCCGGCAGCAGGTGATGCTGGCGCCGCAGCACCGCCGTGATGCGCGCCTCGACCGGCTTGATCGCGCGCGCATTGTCCACGTCCAGCTGGATCACGATGTTGGGCGCGGTCAGCGCGCCGCTGAGGCTGACCGCGGTGGTGTAGGGGATGTAGACGAGGTTGTCGCGGTCGATCAGGCCGACCAGTGTGCCGACCTTGTTGAGCACGCCGACGACCTTGAACCAGGTGCCGAACAGCTGGATGAAGTGCCCCTCGGGATCCGCGGGCAGATGCAGATCCTTGATCAGCGTCTGACCGATCACCGCGACCGGTCGCCGGGTCGTATCGTCGCCGGCCACCACGAAGCGGCCCTGCACCGGATAGCGCGCGCCGTTGCGCGGGAAGCCCGAGGTGGTGCCGCTGACGCTGGTGTTGCTGCTGCGG
>NCBE01000018.1 GCA_002255565.1 Actinobacteria bacterium 21-73-9 | reverse complement strand
GGGCCGGGTGGGCCTCGGCTACGGCAAGGCCAAGGAGGCCGGGCTCGCGGTCCAAAAGGGCATCGAGGAGGCCCGCAAGAACCTCTTCGAGGTGCCCCTCGCCGGATCGACCATCGTCTACCCGATCATCGGCGAGGCCGGTGCCGGTCGGGTCCTCATGAAGCCGGCGGCGCCGGGCACCGGCGTGATCGCCGGGGGCGCCGCGCGGGCCATCCTCGAGCTGGCCGGTGTGCGCGACATCATCGCCAAGTCGCTCGGCTCGTCCAACTCCATCAACGTCGCCCACGCCACGATCGAGGGCCTCAAGCAGCTGCGCCGGCCCGAGGAGCTGGCCGCGGTGCGCGGCAAGGCCGCCGATGAGGTCGTGCCGGCCGGGACGCTCCGGGCCTACCGCGAGCGCCAGCGCGAGGGCGACCTGTTCAAGGTCACGGAGTAGCGATGTCACTCAAGGTCACCCAGATCCGTTCGTCGATCGCCACCAAGCCCAAGCACCGCGGGACGCTGCGCGCCCTCGGGCTGCGCGGCATCGGCCAGTCCAACGTGCTGCCCGACCGTCCCGAGATCCGCGGGATGATCGCGCGCGTGCCGCACCTGATCAGCGTGGAAGAGGTCTAGAGATGAAGCTGCACGAACTCACCTCGCCCGAGGGCTCGACGCGCCGGCGCCGGGTCGTCGGGCGCGGCATCGCGGGCAAGGGCGGCAAGACGGCCGGTCGTGGCACCAAGGGCCAGAAGGCCCGGCGCCAGATCCCGGCCGGCTTCGAGGGCGGCCAGCTGCCGCTGCTCGCGCGCATCCCGAAGCTGAAGGGGTTCACCAACCCCTTCCGGGTCGCCTACACCCCGGTCAACCTCGACGCCCTCGCGGCGCTCGGGGTCCGCGAGGTCACCTACGACGTCCTCGTGGCCCGCGGGCTCGCGAAGAAGGGCGACCTCGTCAAGGTCCTCGGCCGGGGGTCGGTGGACACGGCGCTCGCCGTCTCGGCCCACGCCTTCAGCGAGAGCGCGCGCGCGGCCCTCGAGGCCGCGGGCGGGACCCTCACGGTCCTCGACCCGCCCTTCAGCGTGCGCCCGCCGGCCGCCGGCAACCAGCACCAGAACCGATAACACCGAGGGGGGACGGTGCTCCAGCGCCTGGCGAACATCTTCCGGGTCCCGGACCTGCGCAACAAGGTCCTGTTCACGGTCGCGATCATCTGCCTGTACCAGCTGGGCGCCAACGTCCCGATCCCCGGGGTGAGCTGGACCCAGGTCCAGCTCCTCGAGTCCAAGGCCGGGGCCTCGGGCGTGCTCGGGTTCCTCAACCTCTTCTCGGGCGGGGCGCTCACCCGCCTCGCGGTCTTCGGGCTGGGCGTCATGCCCTACATCACGAGCTCGATCGTGATCCAGCTGCTCACCACGGTCATCCCCAAGCTGACCGAGTGGCGCGACCAGGGCGCGGTCGGCCAGAAGAGGATCACCCAGACGACCCGCTACCTCACCATCGCCCTGGCGCTCCTGCAGTCGACCGGCCTGATCTACGCCTTCCACGGCCACGACCAGGCGCTGCTCGGCTTCAACATCGACCTCATCCCGAAGTTCACCCTGTGGCTGGGCCTGTTCATGGTCCTCATCCTCACCGCCGGCACGGCGTTCGTGATGTGGCTCGCCGAGCTCATCACCCAGCGCGGCGTGGGCCAGGGCATGAGCCTTCTGATCTTCGCCAACGTGGTGGCCGGGCTGCCCTCGGGGGGGCGCGCCGTCTACGCCGAGGGCGGGCCGCTCAAGTTCTACACCATCCTCGTGATCTCGCTCGCGCTCGTGGTGTTCATCGTCTTCATGGACAACGGGCAGCGGCGCATCCCGGTCACCTTCGCCCGGCGGGTCGTCGGCCGGCGCGAGATGGGCGGCCAGTCGACCTACATCCCCTTGAAGGTCAACCAGTCGGGCGTGATCCCGATCATCTTCGCCTCGTCGGTCCTCTACATCCCGGTGCTGCTCAGCAACATCGTGCCCTGGGCCACGTTCCAGCACTTCGTGACGAACTCGCTCTCGCCGACGAACCTCTTCTACATCCTCGCCGACTTCATCTTGATCTTCGCCTTCACCTTCTTCTACGTCTACATCGCCTTCGAGCCCCACCAGCAGGCCGAGCTCCTGCGCCAGCAGGGCGGCTTCATCCCGGGCATCCGGCCGGGCCTGCCGACCGAGCGTTACCTGAGCCGCACGCTGAGCCGGATCACGGTCGTGGGGGCCCTCTTCCTCTCGTCGGTGGCGGTGATCCCGAGCATCTTGATGTCGCTGTGGCAGATCAACCGCTTCCCCTACTACGGGACGACCCTGCTCATCGCGGTGGGCGTCTCGCTCGAGACGATGCGCCAGATCGACAGCCAGCTCATGATGCGCAACTACGAAGGCTTCTTGAAGCGCTAGTCATGGCCGCTCCCATCTACGTCGTCCTCCTGGGCAAGCAGGGGGCGGGCAAGGGCACCCAGAGCGAGCTGCTGTGCGCGCGCCACGGCCTCGTCCATCTCTCGACCGGGGACATCCTGCGCGCCGCGGTGAGGGCCGGCAGCGACCTCGGCCACGAGGTGAGCCGGGTCCTCGAGGCCGGCGAGCTCGTCTCGGACGACCTCGTCAACCGGCTCGTCGAGGAGCGTCTCGCCGCCCCCGACGCCGCCGCCGGGGCCGTCTTCGACGGCTACCCCCGGACCCGCGGCCAGGCCGAGGCGCTCGACGCGATCCTCGCGCCCGAGGCGATCGGCGTCTGTGTCCTCGTGGAGCTGCCCGACGGGCTCGTCGTCGAGCGCCTCAGCGCCCGGAGGGTCTGCGAGGGCTGCGGGACGACCTACACCGCGACCGACCCCTCGGCCGTCTCGGGGGTCTGCGAGCGCTGCGGCGGCCGGGTCGTCCAGCGCGCCGACGACACCCCCGAGGCGATCGGCGCGCGGCTCGCGGCCTACGACCGCGACACCCGACCCCTCATCGACTTCTACGACGCGCGCCGCCTGCTCGCGACCGTCGACGGCGACCGGCCGGTCGCCGAGGTCCAGGCGAGCATCGAGGCGGCCCTCGCCGCGCGGGGCCTCGCGTGATCCGCCGTCCCGACGAGCTCGCCAAGATGCGCCGGGCCGGTCGGGTGGTCGCCGAGATCCACGAGGTCACCCGCTCGGCGATCGCGCCCGGGGTGACGACGGCGCGGCTCAACGAGCTCGCGGCCGAGGTGCTCGAGCGCCGCGGCGCGCGCTCGAACTTCCTCGGCTACCACGGCTTCCCGGCCGTGATCTGCACGAGCCCCAACGACATGATCGTCCACGGGATCCCCGGGGAGTACGCGCTGAGAGAGGGCGACATCATCAAGGTCGACGCGGGGGCCATCGTCGAGGGCTACCACGGCGACGCCGCCTACTCCGCGCCGGTGGGCGAGGTGAGCGAGCTCGCGACGCGCCTCATGGCGACGACCGAGCGCTCCCTCTACGCCGGCATCGATGCGCTGGTGAAGGGGAACCGACTCCACGAGGTCGGCCGGGCCGTCCAGCGGGTCGCCGAGGCGGCCGGCTTCTCGGTGGTGCGCGATCACTTCGAGCACACCGTCGTCGTCACCGAGAACGGGCCCGAGATCTACACACTGCCCTGAGCCTCCGCGGCCGCGGTGGCCGGGCCCGCGAGGTGGTCCGGGCGGGGGTCCGTCGCGTCGGATGGCGTGTCCGATCTGGCCCCGCCGGGGCGGGGGTGGGCTCCGGACGGTGACAGCCGGACCTACACTGCGCCCGACCCCCCGCGTGACCGGGCGGCGCACGGACGCTCGCGGTGGGGGTCGCGGGGAGGCACCGTGAGGAGAGGGGTTCCCGTCGGGATCACCCTCGTCGCGCTCGCCCTGGTGCTCGCCGCGGCGGCCGTCAGCCTCGCTCGTGCGCCGCGCTACTCCTACTTCGCGCCGCCGCCCGCGGGCGCGCCCCGGGCTGTCGCCGACCTGCACGCGTCTTTGAGCCGGACGATGCGGTCCCCGGGGTTCGTGCTGCGCGTGAATGGGCTCGTGGTGGACTACGCCGCGCCGGATCGGACCGAGGTGCGATTCGTCAACACGAGCGAGGTCATCATCGGGCGCACCCTCTACGTCACGCACTCCTCCGGCGGCGGTGGTGCCCGCTGGACCGAGGCGCGGCTGGCCACCCTGGACGTCCCCTTCGCTCCGGTCTGGGTCCGGCGGCTCCTCACCCCCTACCTCAGGGCGCGGTCGGTCGTGCGCCGTGGGGACACGTTCGAGGTCCGCCTCGTCGTGCCCGCGTCGCAGTTCGTCCCCGAGGACGCCGGCCAGTCGCTCCTCGCGGCGACCGTCTCGACGAAGGACGGCTCCGTGGTGGGCGTGCGCGCGGTCGTGTACGGCCGGTTCCCCGAGTGGCCCTTCGGCGCGAGGCGTCCCGAGGGCCGCATCGACGCGGCCTCCTACGCGTTCTCGTCGCTCGGCCAGCCCCCGCGCATCGTGGCCCCCCGGGGTGACGTCGTGCGCGGCTCGCCCTGCGGGCACGGCCCGGGGTGGTTCGTGTCGTGCTTTGGCGCGTCGTAGCGATCGAGTCGTCACCGCCGAAAGAGGATGGCCCCGAGGGGGGCGAGTCGTCGCGCGCCCGGGGAAGGGGGCGACGAGCTCGCCGCGCAGGTTCGTGCCCGCGAGGGCGTGGCGACCCTGGCCCACGGCCGGGACGCGGCGAGCTCGAGGACCGTGACGAGAGCCCACCCGAGCACGTCGCCCGGCGGGAACGAGGGCGGGTGGGCCCTCACGAGCGCGGCTCTTCGGCCACGGCCCGCCCGCCCTAGAGGTCGTTGCCGGCGTAGGAGAGGTCGAAGCTCTTGTTGGCCACGGGGAAGTCGGGGACAATCGTGTCGCGCAGCGCGAGGGCCAGGGCCGGCCAGTTGAGGAAGGAGGGGTCGGTCACCGACCAGCGCGCGACGCGTCCGCCGTCGAGCGTGACCCGGTGCACGACGGCCCCCCGCCAGCCCTCCACCACTCCCAAACCCGCCCCGTCGCGAGAGCGGGACGGAGACGGGCCGACGACCTCGTCGCCGGCCGCGACGCGCTCGAGCCACGCGAGGGAGTCGCGAACCTCTCCGAGTCGCTGGTCGAAGCGGGCGCGGACGTCACCACCGCCACTCACGCGGGTGGGGGGCGACGGGGCGAAGGGGTGCTCCACGCGCGCGTCGACCCCGAGCCCGGAGGCGCGCGCGACGACCCCGAGGGTGCCGAGGCGGCGGGCCTCCTCGGCGCAGAGCACGGCGGTCCCGCCGAAGCGGTCGACGGCGACGGTGTTGGCGAGGACGGAGCCCACGAGCTCGTCCACGCGCTCGGCGACCTCGCGATAGAGCACGCCGTCGAGGGGCGCGCGGAGGGTCCCGGTCCCGGGCCGCGCCACGCCGCGCAGGAGCCGATGGCCCGTGAGCTCGGCGCCGTGGCGGCTCAGGCGCTCGACGAGGGTCAGCGCGCGCGCGTGGGCGACCGACAGGCCCACGTCGTTCGCGAGGGCGCCGATCCCGGCCACGTGGCGGGTCACCCGCTCGAGCTCGAGCAGTGACGCGCGGACCCGGGAGACGGCGGGCCCCGGGTCGATCCCGAGGGCCTCTTCCAGGGCGAGGGCCGCCGCCACCCCGTGGGCGACGGCGCTGTCGCCGCTGACGCGCTCGGCGAGCTCGACCAGCCGCTCGGGCGTGCACCCCTCGGCGAGCCTCTCGAGGCCCCGCAGAACGAACCACAGCCGCGGGGTCATCTTGAGGATCGTCTCGCCCACCACGGAGAAGCGGAAGTGGCCCGGCTCGATGAGCCCGGCGTGGACGGGGCCCACGGGGATCTCGTAGACGCCGGTCCCCTCGACCGGGGAGAAGGGGAACGGCGCCGTGTCGCTCGCCAGGGGCGGGCGCGGGCCCGCGTCGCGGCGCAGGGGGTGGTAGCCGGCCGGCCAGTGGCCGTGGCGCGAGAGCGGTCGCGGGTTGGGGTGGCCCACGGGTTCGACGCCGAACCCGTCACGCATCGCGCGCTCGAAGCGCCCGGCCGGGAACGAGAGGTCCGCGAGGGAGGGCACCGAGGGCGCGACGGCGTCGAGGAGCACCTCGAGCTCCACCCGGTCGTCGGGCGGGCCCGCCAAGAAGACGTACACCACCTTGAGACGCGTGCCCTCGTCGTGGGGGACGATCGCCGCGAGCCGGTGGGTCTCGAGGAGCGCCGAGGCGCGCGCGCGCACCTCACCCGCGGCGGTGGGTACGACCCGTCGGCTCACCCGAGGACTCCGGCGGCACCGTGCAGGAGCGAGGCCAGCGGCCACGCGACGATCCCGAGGACGGCGCACGCGACGAGCGCCGCGACCAGGGGCGCCAGGGCGCGGACCGGCACCGGGCGGGCCACGGGCGTGGCCGGGCCGAGCAGGATCCCGCGGGCCGTGCGCGCGAGTGCGCCCGCCACGACCACGAGCGCGACGAGCGCGGCCCCTACCGCCCACCCGAGCCCGGCGGCGACCTCGGCGCGGAACATGGCGAGCTCGCTCGCGAACAGCGAGAACGGTGGGAAGCCCGCGAGGGCCACGAGGCCCGCCGCCATCACCGCGCCGAGCCCGGGCTGGCGGCGCAGGAGCGCCCGGATCTCGGCGATCGTCGTCGTGGACTCGGCGTGGTGGACCTCGCCCGCGCCGAGGAACAGGACGGACTTGGTGAGCCCGTGTCCGACGACGTGCAAGAGGGCGGCCGCGACCGCGAGCGGGGTCCCCGCCGCCACGGCCAGCGCGAGCAGGCCCATGTGCTCGATGCTGGAGTAGGCCAGCAGACGCTTCAGGTCGCGCTCGGCGACGACCAGGGCGGCCGCGACGGCCAGGCTGAGGAGACCCAGGGCGAGCAAGAGCGTCCGCACGAAGCCCGCGCCCAGGGCGAGGTCGGCGATCACCTTCACCCGCAGGATCGCGTAGAGGGCCACCGTCAATAACACACATGACATCAGGGCCGAAACGGGGCCGGGCGCACGGGAGTGGGCGTCGGGCAACCAGCTCTGCATCGGTGCGAGCCCGACCTTGGTCCCGAAGCCAATGACGACGAGGCCGACGGCGACGCGGGTGACGTTCGGATCGAGGTGCGGGGCCAGCCGGCGCAGGCTCGTCCAGTCGAGGGACGCGGCGTGGGGCCCGGCGCCGGTGTGCGCCGAGGCGAAGTAGAAGAGGACCAGGCCCAAGAAGGCGAGGGCGATCCCGACGCTGCACAAGACGACGTACTTCCAGGAGGCCTCGAGGGCCGCGCGCGTGCGCCGGTGCCCGACGAGGAAGGTGGTGGCGATCGTGGTGGCCTCGACCATCACCCACACGACGCCGAGGTTCGCCGCGACGACGGCGCCCAGCATCGCGGCGAGGAACACCTGGACGAGGGCCCCGTACTCGCGCGCCCGTCGCCGCGAGATCCGGTCGGTGCCCGACGCGAGGGTGCGGCCCATCGCCGCGGTCGCGAGCGTGGCGACCGCGCCGATGACGATGATCATCAGCGCGCTGAGGGCGTCCACCCGGACGAGCCCTCCGAGCGCGTGCTCGACGCGACCACCGGCGCACCGCGCGCCGAGCACGACGCCCCCACCGAGCACCACCAGCGCCGCGGCGACCGAGACCGCCCGGGCGACGCGGCCGGGCGGGACGAGCGCGACCACGACGGCGGCCAGAGTCGGGGCGAGGAGCACGAGCGCGGGCATCAGTCGCGCAGCTCCTCGAGCTCGTCGAGCTCGTCGGCGCCGATCCGAGCGCGCATCGCCCCGACCAGCGTGGCCGAGACGACGACCACGAGCAGCACGTCGAGGCTCCCACCCAGCTCGATGATGAGGGGCACCCCCGAGGTCAGCAGGAACGTCACGAGGGCGACGCCGTTGTCGATGATGATGAGCCCGACGATCTGGGAGAGCGGACGCCGGCGGGTGACGAGGACGAGGTAGCCGACGAGCGCCGTGGCCAGTCCGAGGGGGGCGAGCGCGGCGGCGTGGCCGCTCGAGAGGCGAGCGAGGGGCGCACCGGTCACGACGGCGAGCCCGACCAGCGCGGCGGCGAGCACCAACGACGAGGGGACGTTGATGAGCGGCGCCCCCTCGCGGGCGCCGGGGTCGCGCGCCGCGACACGACCCAGCACCCAGGGCACGGCACCGGCCTTCAGGGCGAGGACGAGCACCGCGGTGGCGCCGAGGCCCACGTCGTGGGCCGAGAGGGCCTCGACCGACGCCACGAGCGCGAGCGCGACGCCCTGAGCCCGCAAGAGCCCGATCAGCGCCCGCACGTCGCGCCGCCAGAGCGCGGCCACGCCCAGGGCGAGCACCGCCACCGACGCGAGGTCGAGGAGCCCGTCGTCGAGGCCGTTCACCGCACCACGACCCCGACCACGACGGCGAGCGCCGCCAGGACGAAGCCCGCGGCCAGGAGCTCGGGGACCCGGAAGAGGCGCAGCTTCGCGGTGCGTACCTCGACCAGGGCCACCCCCAGGGCCAGGGCGCCGGCCTTCACGGCGAGGAGGACGAGCCCGAGGCCGAGCGCCGGCACCGAGTCCGACGGGGCGACGCCCCAGGGCACCGCGAGCGTGGCGAGCAGTCCGAGGAGCAGACCGAGGCGCATCGATCCGCCGAGCGACACGAGCGCGTAGTCGCGTCCGCCGTACTCGAGGACCATCGCCTCGTGGATCATGGTGAGCTCGAGGTGCGTCGAGGGGTTGTCGACCGGCATGCGCCCGGTCTCGGCGACGACGACCATGAGCAGGGCGACGGTGGCCAGAACATGGGAGGGACTGGCCACGCCGGCGGGGTGGGCGAGCGAGTAACGCACCAGCGTGGCGAGGTTCATCGATCGCCCGGGCACGGCGAACGCGGCCACGGCCACGAGGAGCGCCGGCTCGGTGAGAGCGGACAGGGTCATGGCGCGACTCGCGCCCATCCCGCCGAACGCCGTGGCCGTGGCGAGCCCGCCCAGGGCCAGGGCGAGCGATCCCGTGAGCAGCAAGAACACCACGACCAGGGCGTCGGCACCGCCGGCGCCGGCGGTTCCCACCCCGGCGAGGGGCGCGATCGCCGCCGCCAGCGCGGTGGTGACGAGCAGGACCACCGGCACGACCCCCATCAGGGCGCCCCCGGTCGCGCGGGGGCTCTCGCGCCCGAGCCACTTCACCACCTCGCGCAGAGGCTGGGTGACCGGAGCCCCGACGCGCCCCTCGGCCCTCGCGCGTACCTTGGCCATGAGCCCGGTGAGCAGGAGGCCGCCGACGGCCACCGCCAGGATCTGGACGACGGAGAGCCCGTAGGCCGTCACCGCACCACCACCAGCACGACCAGCAGCGCGGCGAACCCGTAGGCGAGATGGCGGTGGACGCTGCCGCTCGCGATCCAGCGGGCCCGCCGACCGATCGCGTCGACCGCGCGCACCACGGGTCGCAACAGCCCGCGCTCGACGGCGTCGTCGACCCGACTCTGGTAGGCGAGGACTCGCTCGACCTCGCGGGACTCCTCCTCGTGGGAGACGACGAGGTCGACGTCGGGGCGCAGGACGTCGGCGAAGACGCGCTGGAGCGGCTCGGCGAAGGACGTCGCGGTGTACTGCATGCGCGCATCCAGGTCAGCGCGCCCGCACGCCCAGGCGATCGCGGTGCGCACCGTGCGCGAGCCGAGTCGGGCCAGGACCACGATCGCCGCGGTGAGCGCCGCCGCGCCCACCACGAGGGCCAGCGGGCGCAGGGCGGTCGCGGCGGCCCCCAGCGAGACGGAGGCGACGGTCCCCCGCGGGGCACCCGCGGGGGTGCCCCGGACGACGCCTGCGGCGCGGGAGAGGGCGGCGACGAACGGCCCCGGGACGGTACCGAGCCCCACCGTGGCGATCGCCAGCAGTCCCAGCGAGAAGATGGTGATCCCGGGACGCTCCGAAGCGCCGCGCGCACCCTCGCCGCGGGGTCGGCCGAGGAAGCCGATTCCGAGGAGCTTGACCATGGCGACCGCCGTGAGCCCGCTGGTCAGGGCGATGGCGACGAGAGCGACCAGGGCGATGACGACCCCCCCGGCGTCGGAGCGCCCGAGCGCGCCGATGAGGCCCTCGACGACGAGCCACTCTCCGACGAAGCCGGCGCCGAGGGGGACCCCGGTGGCCGAGGCGACCGCGACGGCCACGAGGGCCGTGGTGCGCCCCATGCCTCGTGCCAGACCACCGAGCAGGTCGAGGTCGCGGGTGCCGCTCGCGCGTTCGACCAGACCGGCGGCGAGGAAGAGGAGGGCTTTGAAGGCGCCGTGGGCGGCCACGAGGACGAGAACCCCGACGACGAGCGTCGCGGCGACACCGTCGAGCGAGCGAAGGGCCCCGGCGGCCCCGAGGGCGGTCAGCCCCACGCCCATCACGTCGATCGTGGAGTAGGCGAGCAGCCGCTTCAGGTCGGTGCTCGTCACCGCGTGCAGGGCACCGAAGAGCGCGCTGAGCGCGCCGACGACGAGGAGCCCGATCCACCAGCCGCGCGCGAGACCACCGAGCATCCCCAGATCCACCCGGGTGAGGCCGTAGAGCCCGAGGGCGGTCATGGCGCCCGACATCATCGCCGAGACCGGAGTGGCGGCCTCGGGATGGGCTCGCGGGAGCCAGACGTGCAACGGGACGGCGCCGGCCTTGGAGGCGAAGCCCGCCGCGGTGAGGCCGAACGCGACGGCGCCGAGGGCACCGGCGCCCAGATGTGACGACGCCGGCGCGAGGAGGGAGGTCGAGTGGGCACGCCCGGACGTGACGAGCAGCCCGAGGGTGATGGCCGCGGCACCCGCCTGGGTCATCACCGCGTACCACAGCGCGGCGGCGCGAGCCGCCGGCCGGTCGTGGTCGATGAGCACGAGGGCGAGCGAGGCGAGGGCCATGATCTCCCAGGCCGTGAGGAAGGTGGTGACGTCACCGGTCACGGGCACCACGATGAGGGCGAGGGCGAAGAGCGACTGCAGGGCGACGGCCGTCCTCGAGGCACCCGGTCCCCGGGAGTAGCCGATCGAGAAGAGCGACGCGGCCGCGACCACCAGGGCGACCGTCGTCGTGAACGAGGCCCCGAGGGCGTCGAGGCGCAGTCGGACCGTGGTGAAGGGCAGGACCCCCGAGAAGGTTCCGTGCACCGCCACGCCTCCCGCGAGGACGCGCACACCCGCGACGCCCACGAGGACGGCCGCCAGGGCGCTCAGGGCACCGGCCACGGCCACCCGGGCGCGTCGTGGGGCGCACGCGCCACCGGCGACCGCGGCCAGTCCGGTGGCGTAGCCCGCGAGGAGGAGGCCCACGTCAGCGCCCGCCAAAGCGGCGCAGCGCGGCAACGATCTCGTCCGGGTGGGGCGGGCACCCGGGTACCCGCAGGTCGGTGGGGACGACGTCGGTGACGGGACCGACGACGGCGAAGCCCTCGCGCACCAGGCCGCCGTTCACCGCGCAGTCACCGCAGGCGATCACGACAGCCGGGCGCGGGGCGGCCTCGAGGGTCCGCTCGAGGGGGCCCGCCATGTTGGCGGTCACGACGCCGGTGACGAGAAGCGCGTCGGCGTGGCGGGGCGACGCGACCAGGCGAATCCCGTAGCGCGACGCGTCGTAGACCGGCCCGAAGGCGTTGGCGATCTCGACCTCACACCCGTTGCACGAGCCCGCGTCCACGTGGCGAACCTGGAGTGAGCCGTAGCGACGGACCGCGTCGGCGCGCGGGGGTGCGTCCGGCGCTGGCTGGGCGACGCGTCGGGAGCGCTTGGGGCCACCGTGCGCCCGTCCCGGACGCGGCTCTGATCGACGGACGTCGCTCACGGAGTGTTGTCGAGGTGGGCCAAGGTGTCGGCCGATCGGCCGAGGGTGGCCGCGAGGACGGCGCGCGCCGCGGCGAGGAAGTCCGCGACGGAGGGGTCGCTCATGCGATACGTGACCACGTTGCCCTGCCGGGTTGAGAGGGCGAGCCCGGTGTGGCGCACCACCGCGAGGTGTTGGGAGAGCGACGACGACTCGACCCCGGTCTCGGCGATGAGTTCGCTCACGGGCCTCTCCCTCTCGACGAGCAGTTCGAGGATCCGGATGCGAGTCGGGTGGCCGAGGGCCCGGAAGAGCTCAGCCTTGGCAACGTAGAGGGGCTGGTCGAGGTTCGTCACGAGGCGATGCTATCTGTGACTTTAGAGATAGCGCAATTCACCTTGTCATCAACTCAAGGTCGCGGCCCTCCCCGGGGCTCGACGGGCCCCGGCTGGGTGAGCGCACGGCGCGGGCGTCGGACCCACCCCCGTTCGCCTGACGGGCCCGTCGTCGTGCGACCTACTGCTCGGAGAGGATGGCCTCGAGCTCGGCCAGCGGGTCCCGCACGACCGGACCGAGGGCGACCACCTCGCAGCGGTGGATCGTGCCGGTGAAGGCGAAGGGCGCCGCGTAGCCCTCGCCGACCGGCGGGCCCCACTCGTAGCCGCAGGTCACCCCGACCCCGGTGCCGTTGAAGCCCGAGGGGGTGAAGCGCGGGATCGGGCCGGTGGCCACGACCGCCCCGTCGACGCTGAGCGTGCCCGTGCCGCCGGGTCCCTCGTCCTTCTCGAATCGGTAGACGACCTCGTGGCGACCGGCCGAGAGCGGCGTCGCCGAGGCGACGACGTGGCGCTCCTTGCCGTAGAGGTTGTGGACGTAGCGGGGCCGCCCGTCGAGCACGTGGAGGCTGAAGCCCCCGAGGGCGCTGCCGAGCGCGAGCAGGACCCCGTCACTTCGGCCGCCCGCGACCTCGAGGTCGACCTCGATCGCGTGGGAGCGGTTGCGCACGTTCGCCGCGACCGGCTCGGGCACCGGAGCGCCGCCGGGGAAGTAGCGGAACCGCTCGCGCGGGGCGCGCCGGTCGGGCTTGGGGTGCACGAGCGCCCAGAGGACGCGGTTGTCGAGGGGGAGGACCTGGTTGCGCTCGGCCTCGCGCCACCAGAGCGCGACGAGCTCGGCCAGCTCCTCGGGTCGCGCGGGGGCGAGGTCGTGGGTCTCGGCGGGGTCGGCGCGCGTGTCGTAGAGCTCCCAGACGTCGTCGTCGAAGGAGGCGTTGGGGTCCTGGTCGTCGTAGAGCGGTCCGACGGGGTGGAAGGTCACCGCCTTCATCCCGCGGTGGTAGAGCGCGCGAGACCCGAACATCTCGAAATACTGGGTCTCGTGGCGCTCGGGGGCGGCCGCCCCGCCCGGGGCGAGGACCTCGGCGACGCTCACGCCGTCGAGCGGGCTCTGGACCGTGTCGCCGAGGCGCTCGGGCGACGGGACGCCCGCGAGCTCGAGGATCGTCGGCATCACGTCGATCGCGTGGGCGAACTGGTGACGGATCGCGCCGGCCCCGAGCCGACCGCCGAAGGCGACGACGCACGGGTCGCCGACCCCGCCCTGGTGGACTTCGCGCTTCCAGCGGCGAAAGGGCGTGTTGCCGGCCATGGTCCAGCCCCAGGGGTAGTTGTTGTGCGTGGCGGGCCCGCCGATCTCCTCGAGGCGACTCGCCATCTCCGCGGTTCCGGCGGGGTCGAGGTTGGTGAGTCGCACGTCGTTGATCGAGCCCTCGGCGCCCCCCTCGGCGCTCGCTCCGTTGTCCGAGACGACCACGACGAGGGTGTCCTCGAGCTCGCCGAGCCCCTCGACGAAGGAGAGGACCCGCCCGAGCTGCTCGTCGGCGTGGGAGAGGAAGCCGGCGTAGGCCTCCATGAAGCGCGCCGCGACGCGCGCCTCGGTCTCGTCGAGGGCGTCCCAGGGCCGCACCCACGCCGGGCGCTCGGACATCGCCGTGGACTGAGCGAAGAGGCCGAGCGCCTTCTGGCGGGCGAAGGCCTCCTCACGCCAGGCGTCCCAGCCCGCGTCGAAGCGGCCGCGGTAGTGCTCGCGCCAGCGCGCGGGTGGCTGGTGGGGCGAGTGACAGGCGCCGGTCGCGAAGTAGAGGAAGAAGGGCCGGGTCGGATCGACCGCCCGCAGGTCGCCGAGGTACTCGATCGCCCGGTCGGCCAGGTCCTCGGTGAGGTGGTAGTCGTCGAGCTCGCGCGGGGGCCGTCGGGCGTGGCTGTCCTCGAAGAGCGCGGGGACGAACTGGTGGGTCTCGCCCCCGTGGAACCCGTACCACCTATCGAAGCCCCGGCTGAGCGGCCAGGTGTCGCGCGCGCCGGCCACGTTGGTGGCGTCCTCGGGGGTGAGGTGCCACTTGCCCACGCAGTAGGTGGCGTAGCCGGCCTGGCGCAGGATCTCGGAGAGGAAGCCGTTCTCACGCGGGGGCACGCCCCAGTAGCCGGGGAAGCCCACCGCGAGGTCGGCCACCCGGCCCATCGCGTTGCGATGGTGGTTGCGACCCGTGAGCAGGCACGCCCGGGTCGGCGAGCAGAGGCCCGTGGTGTGGAAGTTCGCCAGGCGCACCCCGCGCGCGGCGAGGCGGTCGATGACCGGGGTCTCGATGTCCGAGCCGTAGCAGCCCAGCTGGGCGAAGCCGACGTCGTCGAGCACCACGAGCAGGACGTTGGGCGCGCCCTCGGGGGCGCGCGGCTCGTCGGGCCAGTCCGGCTCCGAGTCGCGCCAGTCGCGGCCGATGCGCCCGCGGAACGTCGCCATCGCCCACCTCCCCTCGCCACTTTAGGAACCGTCCCGGACCCGTCGGTAGCGTGGCCGCGTGGACGCCGTCGCCGAGTCGCGGACTACCGGCCGGCTCGTCGTGCGCTGGGCGCTCGGTCTCGTCGTGGGCGCGCTCGTGCTCGTCGTGCTCTTCTCGCACCGGGGCGACCTCGCGGGCGCGAGCCACCGGCTCACCCACCTGCGCGCGGCGGACGTCCTCGCCGCGCTCGGCGCCGAGGCGCTCTCGCTCGCCTGCTACGCGGCCCTCCAGGGGGTCGTGCTCGCGAGCGGCGGGGCCCGGCTCAGGCTGGGTGAGCTCTACGCGATCACCCTCGCCAACGACGCCATCGCCCTCTCCGTCCCGGGCGAGCCGGCCGTCTCGAGCGTCTACCGCTACCGCCAGTACCGTGCGCGCGGGGCCAGCGCCTCGGCCAGCGCCTGGACGATCGTCACGGTAATCGTGGCCCAGGCCATCGGCCTCTCGCTGATCCTCGTCGCGGCGATCCTCGTCGCGCTTCTCGGCGGCTCGAGCCACGTCGGCCCCGGCGTGACCGGGACCGCCCTCGTCGTGGTGGTCGGCGCGGGGGTGGTCCTCGCCCGGCGCGACCTCGTGGTCGGCCTCTTCGAGGGCGTGGTGCGCTTCGCGCGCCGCCTCACGGGTCGGCCCCGGGGGCGCCTCGGCGAGCGCGTCGACGCGACGCTCGTCTCGATGCGCGCGATCACCCTCGCCCGGCGCGCCGCGGCGGCGTCGATCGGCCTCTCGCTCGGCCTGTGGCTCGCCGACGCGGGGTGCCTGCTCGCGGCCCTGGTGGCCGTGGGCGCGCCGGTCCCGTGGGCCGGCTTCTTGCTCGCCTACGGCGTGAGCCAGGTCGTCGCGGTCCTGCCGATCGTGCCCGGCGGCCTCGGCGTCGTCGAGGGCAGCCTCACCGTCGTGCTCGTGGCCTACGGCGCCGCGCGGGTGCCGGCCCTCTCGGCCGTCCTTCTCTACCGGCTCGCCAGCTACTGGCTGCCCATCGCCCTCGGCTGGACGACGGCTGGGGGCCTCGCCCTGGCGCGTCGGCGAGGCGCGGCGTCGACCGGCGCGCTGGAGGTCGATTAGCAGTAAATTCAGGGGGTGACCTCGACCGACCGGGTGGGCCTGCGCGAGGCCGCCGAGCGACTCGGCGTGCACTACATGACCGTGTACCACTACGTGCGCACCGGACGGCTCGCCGCCGAGCGCGAGGGCGCGACCTGGCTCGTCGAGCGCGCGGACCTCGAGGCCTTCGCGACCCCGGCCCCCCGCCCGGCCGGGGCGAACCGGTCGCCGCGTCCCGCACGACTGGCCGAGCGCATGGTGCGCGGCGACGAGGCCGGCGCCTGGGCGATCGTCGAGGGCGCCATGGCCTCGGGCGCGACGCCGGCCGCGGTCTACGAGGACCTGCTCGTGCCGGCCCTGCACGGCGTCGGTGAGCGCTGGGCGGCCGGAGAGATCTCGGTCGCCGACGAGCACCGGGCGAGCGTCGTGGCGACGAGGGTGATCGGACGGATGGGGCCGCGCTTCGCGCGCCGGGGCCGCTCGCGCGGCTCGGTCGTTCTGGGCGCACCGGCCGGCGAGAGCCACGCCCTGCCGGTGGCGATCGTGGCGGACCTCTTGCGCGCGGCCCACCTCGAGCCGATCGACCTCGGCGCGAACGCCCCGGCCGTCTCTTTCGCCGAGACGGCCGCCGGCGCCGACCGGCTCGTCGCGGTGCTGCTCCGGGTGACGGCCGAGGGGCCCGGGGCCGCGGTGCGCGAGACGATCGGGGCGGTCGCGCGCAGTGTGGACGTGCCGGTCCTCGTGGGGGGCCGGGCCATCCGGGACCGGGCCCACGCCCTCTCGCTGGGCGCGTCGGGGTGGACGGGCCACAGCGCGGCCAGCGCCGTCGCCGCGGTCGAGGCGCTGCTCGCCTAGGGCGCTACACCCGGGTCGGCTGGGGCGCCAGCGCGCCGCGCCACCGGTCGCGGGCGAAGACGACCTGGACGTCGCTCACGTGGCGCTCGAGGAACGCCGCCTCGCAGTAGCCGAGGTACATGCGCCACAGTCGTGCGAACGCCTCGCCGAGCCCGAGGGCCGCGACCGCCCCGGCGCGGGCCTCGAGGTTGGCCCGCCAGCGCGCGAGCGTCTCGGCGTAGTGGCGGCCGATGTCCTCGAGGTCGATCACTCGTAGGTCGCTCATCCGCGTCGCCGAGCGGGTCATCGCCTCGATCGAGGGCAAAAAGCCGCCCGGGAAGACGAGGCGCTTGATGAAGTCCTCGCGTCGCTTGGCGCGCTCGTAGCTGGCGTCGTCGATGACGATGGACTGCAGGCCCATCAGCCCGCCGGGCTCGAGCAGCCGGGCGCAAGTCGCGAAGAAGGTGTCGAGCTGGCGCCAGCCGATCGCCTCGATCATCTCGATCGAGACCAGCTTGTCGAAGGTCCCCTCGAGCTCGCGGTAGTCGCGACTGAGCACGCTCACCCGGCCGGCGAGCCCCGCGTCGGCCACCCGGCGCGTGGCGTACTCGAACTGGGCGCCCGAGATCGTGGTCGTGGTCACCCGGCAGCCGTAGTGGCGCGCGGCGTGCAGGGCGAACCCGCCCCAGCCCGTGCCGATCTCGACGACGTGGTCGTCGGGGGAGAGGGCGAGCTTCGCGCAGAGCCGGTCCAGCTTCGCGGTCTGGGCCTCGGCGAGGGTGACCTCGGGCCGCTCGAAGAAGGCGCAGGAGTACATCATCGTCTCGTCGAGCATCAGCTCGAAGAAGTCGTTCGAGAGGTCGTAGTGGGCGCGCACGTGGTGGCGGTCCTGCCCGCGGGTGCGCACCCGCTCGGGGGGGCGCACCCACTCGTGGAGGCGCCGGGCCGGCTCGACGAGGGGCGCGAGTCGGCGCGCCAGGGCGTCGGAGCGGCGCCGCGCGGGCGTGGTCGCCCGCTCGAGGATCCGCACCAGGTCGGTCAGCTCGTCGCAGTCCCACCAGCCGGCCGCGTAGCTCGCCCCGAGCCCGACGGACCCCTGGCGCACGAGGGCGGGGTAGGCGCGCGGGTCGCGCACGACGACGCGAGCGACGGGCCGTCCCTCGCCGAAGCTCGTCGTCCGGTCGCCCTCGACGAGGACGACGGTGCCCTCGTGCACGCTGCGCAGCAGGGCGCGCACGACCCGGCGCGAGGCGCCGACCAGGCGAGGGCTCTCGTCGAGGGCGGCGAGCTCGGGCCCGAGGGTCATCGGTGCCCCGCGGTCACGGGGTGGGCGGCCCGGGTGCGGCGCGGCACGAAGGGCGCGCCCTTTCGCCACAGGCGCAGCGCCTGGCGATAGATCCCCCAAGAGACCGAGGCGGCGGCGAAGGGGCGCCGCCAGGGGAGCCGTGCGAGGTCGGCGCGCGCGTTGCCCACGCGCTGGAGCGAGAGGCCCGCGTCGAAGACCCGCTCCTCGCCGCGGCGAGTCCCGAGGTTGAGGTGGATCGACTCTCCGGGCTCGCCGGCGCGCAGCACGTACTCGAGGTCGCTCGGCAGGAACGGCGAGACGTGCATCTCCTTGTCGAACCGGACCGGCTGCTCGAGGGCGTCGACGACGTAGGCGGTGCGCTCGTGCCACGGGGTCGAGGTGACCTCGAGGACGACCGCCGCGAGGTCGCCGGCCTCGTCGAGGCAGTAGTACACCGAGAGCGGGTTGAAGTGCCAGCCCCAGACGCGCGGGGTCGTGAGCAGGAGGATCCGGCCCGCCGGGCGCCGACCGAGTCGGCGGGCCACGAGGTCGCGCACCGTCGCCTCGAGCGGGGTCGCCGGGTCGCCGAGGTAGTCGGCCCTATCGAGACGCACCGGTGCCCAGCGGGTGGTGGACCAGAAGGGGTGGCGCGCGGCCACCTCCTCCCACTCATCGAGAGCGACGAGGAGCATCGTGACGCGCTGGCTGAAGGCGTGGCCGACGCCGCCGGTCGCGGGACCGGCGTGGCGGGTGTGGACGAGGCGCCCCTCGTAGAGGGCGCTCCTCACGGGCGCGCCTCGGGCCAGGTCACGCCGAGAGTCTCGCAGACCGCGACCGCGCTGCGCGCGCCGTCCTCGTGGAAGCCGTAGCCCCAGTAGGCGCCAGCGAACGAGACGCCGTCGACCCCGCTGATCTCGCGGTGACGGCGCTGGGCCCGCAGGGCCGCGCCGTCGTAGACGGGGTGGTCGTAGCGCGTCTCGGCGATCACCCGGGCGGGGTCGACGGCGTCGGTCCGGTTGAGCGTGAGCAGCAGCGGCTCGGGCGTATCGAGCCCCTGAAGGCGCGAGAGGTCGTAGGTGAGCGTCGGGCCGGTCACGCGCGTCCCCTGGTGCCAGTTCCAGCTCGCCCGAGCGCGTGGACGAGTGGGCAGCAGGCGCTGGTCGGTGTGCAACACCGCGTCATTCGAGCGGTAGCGCAGCGCGCCGAGGACCTCGCGCTCGGCCGAGGTCGGGTCGCTCAGCAGCGCGAGGGCCTGGTCGCTGTGGGTGGCGACGATCACGTGGTCGAAGGTCTCCGAGGGGCCGGCGTCGGTGGCGACCTCCACGCCGGACGTGCGGCGCACGACCTTGCCCACGGGCTCGGCCAGGCGCACCCGACCGGCGAGCGGCGCGAGGACGCGCTCCACGTAGGTGCGCGACCCGCCCACGACGGTGCGCCACTGGGGCCTCCCGCCCAGGCCCAGCAGCCCGTGGTTGAAGAAGAAGCGCGCGAGGGCCCGCGCCGGGAACTCGGTGAAGGCCGCGGGATCGGCCGACCAGATGGCGGCCCCCATCGGCACGAGGTACCAGTCACGGAACTCGCGCGAGAAGCTGCTTTCGAGGTACTCGGCGAGCGTGAGGTCGTCGTCGCCGCCCTCGAGCAGCGTGCGCGCCTCGCGGTTGAAGCGCGCGACGTCGCTGAGCATGCGCCAAAAGCCCGGGCGCAGGGCGTTGCGCGGCTGGGCGAGGAGGGCGCCGATCGACGAGCCGCTCCACTCGACGCCCGCGCGCTCGTCGGTCACCGAAAAGCCCATGTCGCTCGGGCGCGTCGCGACGCCGAGCTCGGCGAAGAGCCGGGTGAGCAGCGGGTAGTTGCGCTCGTTGTAGACGATGAACCCGGTGTCGACGCTCACGCGCGAGCCACCGACCTCGAGGTCGTGGGTGTGGGCGTGGCCCCCCGACCGCGGTGCGGCCTCGAAGACGGTCACCTCGTGGTGGGGGTGGAGGAGGTGGGCGCAGGTGAGACCGGCCACCCCGGTCCCGACGATGGCGATGCGCACGGGTCCCCTTTCGCTGTTGGGAGTCCGGCGACGCCGGCTGGTTAGATTTTAGTGCTAAACTCATCGCATCAGACCCCGACCCCGGACACCCCACTGATGGCCCGCTACACCACGACGATCCCCTCCTCGCTCTCGCCGGCCACGGCCTTCGCGCTGCTCGCCGACTTCTCCTCGGCCGCCTCGTGGGACCCCGGGGTTGAGTCGGCCCGGCGCCTCGACGAGGGCCCCGTGCGCGTCGGCAGCCGGGTCGCCCTGGTGGCCCGCTTCGGGCGCCGGTCGGTCCCTCTCACCTACGAGGTCACCGAGCTCGTCGAGGGGGAGAGGGTCGTCCACGCCGCCGAGGCCCGGCTCTACCGCTCGCGCGACACGATCACCTTCGCCCCCCACGGCGACGGCGCGCTCGTCACCTACGACGCGCGCCTCGAGGGCCGGGGCGGCTTCGCCCTGGCGGAGCCGCTCCTGGCCCTCGCCCTTCGCCGGATCGGGGACCGGGCCCGGGCGGGCCTGGAGCGGTTCGTGAACCCGTGAACCTCGCCCGGGTCGTCGACGCCGCCCTCGAGGCGAGCGTCGTGGGCAGCTTCACCCGCGTCGGCGACGGGGTGCGGCGCCGGGTGGAGCACTGGGGGCCGCCGGCCCGACTCGACGGGCGGGTGGCCCTGGTGACCGGGGCGACCTCGGGGCTGGGCC
>NCBE01000126.1 GCA_002255565.1 Actinobacteria bacterium 21-73-9 | reverse complement strand
CTGGCTCACCACGACGCGCTCGGTGCCGTTGATGATGAAGGTCCCCTGCTCGGTCATGATGGGGAAGTCCCCCATGAAGACCGTCTGCTCCTTGATCTCGCCGGTCTCGGAATTGAGGAACCGGGCCCGCACGAAGATGGGCTGGGAGTAGGTGGTCGCACGCTGGCGGCACTCCTCCACCGTGAACTTGGGCGGGCTCTTCAGGTCCGGGTCGTCCGGGTCGAACTCGAGCTCGAGGCTCAGCTTGCCGGTGAAGTCGGTGATGGGCGAGATGACCTCGAAGGCCTCGCGCAACCCCTGACGCATGAACAGGTCGAAGCTGTCCCGCTGGATCTCGAGGAGGTTCGGCAGGGGATACGCTTCGCCCAGAGCCGAGAAATTGAACCGCTCCGGGCTAGTGGACCGAGACGTCAACGGTCTATCCTCCGTGTAGGTGGGTGGCTGCGAGAACGTGCCGGATCGAAGCACACGACGTCGTCAGGGGATGACGAGGCCAGGGGCAGGAACACGGTCTTATAACACTAGTGGTTCCGCCCAGGACTGTGCAACCGGCGCCCGGGGGGCCCGGCTCTAGGTTCGCCACACCCTAGGGGGGCGGACCCCCCAGGTCAAGTCTTTCGCCGCATCGGCGGGCCCCGGAGCCAGCCCCGGGGCCCGCCGGCGAGGCGCTACTTCAGCTCGACGGTGGCGCCGGCGCCCTCGAGGGCCGCCTTCGCCTTGTCGGCGTCGGCCTTCGAGACGTTCTCCAGGACCGGCTTGGGGGCCCCGTCGACCAGGTCCTTCGCCTCTTTGAGGCCGAGGCTCGTCAGGGCGCGGACCTCCTTGATGACCTGGATCTTCTTGTCCCCACCGCTCACCAAGATGACGTCGAAGTTCGACTTCTCCTCGGCGGCCTCCTCGGCGGCCCCGCCGCCACCGGCGGCCGGGGCGGCCGCGACCGCGACGGGCGCGGCGGCGGTGACGCCGAACTTCTCCTCGAACTCCTTCAAGAGCTCGCTCAGCTCGATGACCGACAGGGCGGCGATGCCGTCCAGGATCTGCTCCTTGGTCAGGGTAGCCATGGTGTTTCCTTTCTCTTCGATTCTCTCGATCGGGTGATCACTCGGCCGGGGCGTCCTCGGCGGCGGCCGCCTCGGCGCTGTCGGTGCCGTCCTCGGCCGCGGGGGCCTCGGGGGTCGCCGCGGCCTCGGCCACGGCGTCGTCGCCGGCCGCGGGGGCGGCCTCCTCGACCCCGGCCGGGGTCTCGGTCTCGGCCGCGGGACCCTCCGGCGCACCACCGCGCTGGTCGATCAGGGCCGCGAGGCCGTAGGCGAGGTTCTGGGGCACGGCCTTAAAGAGGCCGGCCATCGTGGTGAGCGGCGAGGCGATCAGCCCGGCCAGGCGCGCGAGCAGGACCTCGCGGCTGGGCAGGTCCGCCAGGGCCACCAGCTCGCGGTCGCTGAGGGCCTGGCCGTTCAAGACGCCGCCCTTCACCACGAGCGCCGGGGCGCCCTTGGCGAAGTCGCGCAGGGCCTTCGCGACGGCCGAGACGTCACCCGAGACGAAGGCGATGGCCGTCGGGCCCTCGAGGAACGTGGCGAGCGACTCGACCCCGGTCCCGGCGATGGCGCGGCGCACGAGGGTGTTCTTGAAGACCTTGTAGTCGGCCCCGGCGGCGCGCAGCTGGCGGCGCAGCTCTTGGATCTGGGTGACCGTGAGGCCGCGGTACTCGGTGACCACCGCGGTCGAGGTCGTGGCGACCCGAGACTTCACGTCCTCGACCGCCGCCGCCTTCTCGGTGCGGACCTTGCTTGCCATCTCGCCTCCCACCGGTTCGACCGGCTCTGTCGGGGCCGTAGGCACCCGGGCGCGAGACGAGGCTCGAACCCCTCGTCAGGCGGACTGGCGTCCCTTAGGCGCTCGCGCGCACCGGATGTCTTCGGCGTTCTTCGTTCTGTGGCACGACGAATCGTGCGGGGGCCCAGCCTAGCGACCGGGCGCCGGTCGGGTCAAACCGAGCCGGCCAGGGCCTCCTCGTGCTCCCGGGCCCGGGCCGGGTCGACCTTGACCCCGGGGCCCATGGTCGACGAGAGCGTGACGCTCAGCACGTAGCGGCCCTTGGAGCTCGCGGGCTTGACGCGAACGAGTTCGTCCACCACGGCCACCACGTTGCGCACGAGGTCCTCGCGGGCGAAGCTCACCTTGCCCACGCGCAGCTGGACGTTGCCCACCTTGTCGGTGCGGTACTCGACCCGCCCGCCCTTGAAGTCGGTGACGGCCTTGGCGACGTCGGTGGTGACGGTGCCGGTCTTGGGGTTGGGCATGAGGCCACGGGGCCCGAGCACGCGACCCAGCCCACCGACCAGGCCCATCAGGTCCGGGGTGGCGATGGCGACGTCGAAGTCGAGAAACCCGCCGCGCACCCGCTCGACGAGGTCGTCGGCGCCCACGACGTCGGCGCCGGCGTCGCGGGCCGCCTGGGCCGCCTCGCCGGCGGCGAAGACGGCCACCCGGTTGGTCTTGCCGGTGCCCGCCGGCAGCGTGATCGTGCCGCGCACGATCTGCTCGGCCCGACGAGGGTCGACGCCCAGGCGCACCGCCAGCTCGACGGTCTCGTCGAACTTCGCCGTGGCGAGGGCCTTCACCTTGTCAACCGCCTCGCCGACCGCGAGGAGCTCCTCGCGGTCGACCTGGGCCAGGGCGTTGCGGTAGTTCTTGCCGTGTCTCATCTCTTCTCCTAGCCCGCGACCGCGATGCCCATCGAGCGCGCCGTGCCCATCACCTGGAGCTTGGCCGACTCGAGGTCGTCGGTGTTGAGGTCCTTCAGCTTGGTCTGGGCGATCTCGGCGACCTGGTCCATGGTGACCGTGGCCACCGTCTCGCGCCCGGCGATGTGGGCGCCCTTCTCCAGGCCCGCCGCCTGACGCAGCAGCACCGGCGTCGGCGGGGTCTTCAGGACGAAGGTGAACGAGCGGTCCTCGTAGATCGAGATCTCGACCGGGATGACCGTGCCGCGCATCGACTCGGTGGCCGCGTTGTACTGCTTGCAGAACTCCATGGTCTGCACGCCGTGGGGCCCGAGCGCGGTGCCCACCGGGGGCGCCGGGGTGGCGCTCCCGGCGTCGAGCTGGATCTTGACGACGGCGACGACTCTCTTCGCCATGGGACTCTCCTTGTCTAGAGCTTGGTGACCTGCGTGAAGTCGAGCTCCACGGGGGTCTCTCGGCCGAAGATGTCGACGAGGACCTTGACCTTGAGCTGGTCCTCGTTGATCTCGGCCACGTGACCCGAGAAGGTCGCGAAGGGGCCGGACTTGATCTGGACGGTGTCGTTGACCTCGAACTCGTGGGTCGGCATCCGGCGCTTGGCGACGGGCTGCTCGACGCCCTCGATCTTGGGCCGGATGATGTTGTCGACCTCGCGGCGGGTCAGCGCCGTGGGCTTGGTCTTCTCGGCCCCGACGAAGCCGGTCACCCCGGGGGTCGAGGCGATCACGTAGAAGATCTCCGGGTCGGGCTCGCAGCGCACCAGAAGGTAGCTGGGGAACATCCGCTTGGCGACCGTGACCTTCTTGCCGCCCTTGAACTCGGTGACGTCCTCCTCGGGGAGGTAGATCTCGTAGATCTGCTCGCCGAGCTCGCGGCTCTTGATGATGTTGTTGAGCGCCGAGATGACCTTCTGCTCGTGGCCGGCGAAGGTGTGCACGATGTACCAGCGCCCCGGGCGGTCGAAGGCGCTCTCGATCTCGGGCTCGAGGTCCTCGGCGATCTCGAAGGGCTCCCCGGTCGCGGGGTCGAGGTCCGCGGGGACGTCGTCGATGGGGGTCTCGAGGTCGGACACGGCGCCTACTTGGTGAAGAGGAACGAGACGAACTTCTCCGAGCCCACGCCGAGCCCGAAGATGAGGGCGGTCATGAAGACCAGCACGAACAAGACGATCGTCGTGTAGTTGACGACCTCGGGCCGGGTCGGCCAGGCGACCTGGCGCATCTCCTCGCGGACCTGGCGGACGAAGTCGCGCGGACGGGTGCGCTCCCCGGAGCGACGGCGCTGGACGTCGTCGACCGACGTGCGACGCGAGCCGGCCGAGCCGTCGGCCCCCATCTGGCCCTGTCGCTGCAACATGCGCTTCTGTTCGCGGTTCATCTCGGTCTCTTCTACGCTTCTCCGCCCCGGGCAGGGCAGGAGGGACTCGAACCCCCAAGAACCCCCAACCGCCGGTTTTGGAGACCGGTGCTCTACCAATTGAGCCACTGCCCTACGGGAGACGCTCGACGAGCGCCCCCAGGGAGGTCCATCCTAACACCCCGCCGGGAGCCGGTCCCCCGGCACCCCGGCTCAGCCGCGCCGGGACCTCGCCCGCGCCCGGGCGGCCGAGAGCGCGAGCGCCGCCACGCTCAGCCCCACGAGGGCCACGTAGGCCGCGACGTTGGCGTGGGCCACGTCGCGCAGCAGCGCCGTCACGCCCACGATCCCGACCACCGACAGCGTGATCTCCGGGGTGTCGCCGACCAGAAAGTCCCACCAGAACCGGCCGAAGCCCTCGAGGAGCCGGACGGCCAGGGGCTTGTCGTCGCGGGGGAAGGGGTTCATCGGCCGACCCCTACCGGCTCCCGGGCGCCCGGGGCGAGGAGGCGCACCACGAGGGCGGTCGCCAGGGCGTAGACGACGACGAGGCCGGCGATCATGACGTCGCCCCCCGGCCAGTGGACCCTGAGCCCCTCGCCGGTCCAAAAGGAGCCGTAGCTCACGAGCATGACCCCGACGGCCATCTTCATTGCGTTCTCGGGGACCGCCGAGAGCTGCCGGGCCACGAGCGCCCCGGTCAGCGCGACGATCACGACGGCCACCGCGGCCGTCGCGGCGGCGAGCCCCAGGCGGTGGGCCGAGGTGCCCAGGGTCACGACGGCGACCACGATCTCGAGGCCCTCCAAGAAGACCCCCTTGAAGGCCACGACGAAGGCCACCCGGTCTCGGGGCGGTCGCTCGCCCGTGAGGGCCAGGCGCGCGGTCAGCTCGGCGTAGATCGCGTCCTCATCGTGCTTCGCCGTGATCCCGGCCGAGCGCAGGACGGCCTTGCGCAGCCACTGGAGTCCGAAGATCAAGAGGACCACCCCTACGACCAGGCGCAACACGCTGAGGGGCACGTGGACCAGGGCCGGCCCGAGCACCGCCACGAGGGCCGCCAGGGCGACGACGGCGACGCCCGTCCCCTCGAGGGCCGTGCGCCAGCCCCGGGTGTGACCGACGGCGAGCACGATCGTCAGCGCCTCGACCATCTCGACCGCGGCGGCCAAGAAGACCGCTCCAACCAGGACAATCGTCGTCGTCGATCCGTTGACGGCTGCCAGCACCCGACTCCTCCCGCCCGGGCCGACCGGGGTCAGCCGGCTATCAGCCTAGGGTCGGCCCTCGGTCAGCGGGTCTCCTTGTGGAGGGTGTGGCGCCGCTCCCACGAGCAGAACTTGCGCATCTCGATGCGTTCGCGGTCGTTGAGCTTGTTCTTCGTGGTGATGTAGTTGCGGCGCTTGCACTCCTCGCAGGCCAGGGTCACCTGGACGCGCTTCTCGTTCTTCGCCATCGGGGCCTCCTACGTCCGTTGCACTTCGCGCCTGGTAGCGGCGGAGGGAGTCGAACCCTCGACACCACGATTATGAGCCGTGTGCTCTAACCACCTGAGCTACGCCGCCTGGCGAGCCCTCTGTCGGGATTGAACCGACGACCCCTTCCTTACCATGG
>NCBE01000125.1 GCA_002255565.1 Actinobacteria bacterium 21-73-9 | reverse complement strand
CACGACGCTGCTCGCCTCGTGGACCCACGCGGTGCCCTACGACCTCGGCTCCCCGACGGTCGTCTCCCAGGAGGTGCTCGACGTCTTCGGGGCCCACGGGTTCGGCCACGTCATCTACTACCTGGTCCAGTTCGCCACCCTGCTGATCCTCTACACCGGGGGCAATACCTCGTTCAACGGCTTCCCCTTCCTCGCCAACTACGTCGCGACCGACCGCTACCTGCCGCGACAGCTCACCAAGCGCGGTCACCGACTGGCGTTCTCGAACGGGATCCTCGTCTTGGGGATCGTGTCGCTGTCGCTGATCGTGGTGTTCGACGCACGGGTCAACGCCCTGATCGCCCTCTACGCCATCGGGGTGTTCACCGGCTTCACCCTCGCGGGCGCCGGCATGGTCGCGCGCCACTCGCGCACGCGCACGGGCCGCTGGCGCCTCGGAGTCGTCCTGAACGGGCTGTCGGCGACGGTGACGGCGATCGTGGTGCTGGTCTTCCTGATCGCCAAGTTCACCGAGGGCGCGTGGATCATCGCGCTGGTGGGTCCGATCATGTACTGGGGCCTCATACGGTTCCACCGCCAGTACGAGCGCGAGGCGGCGGCCTTCGAGTCCAACGCCGGCAAGTCGTCGGTCGCGATCCGCATGAACCGGGTGATCGTCTTCGTCGACGGCTACGACCTGCCGACCGAGCGGGCCCTGCTCTACGCGAAGTCGCTCAACCCCTACTCGGTGCGCGCCGTCCACTTCGACATCGACCCGGCCGTCACGAAACGGCTCGAGGAGCGCTGGGGACAGTCGGGCACGGGCAGCGAGGGGATCAGCCTGGAGGTCGCCGAGTGCGAAGACCGCCGGGTCGACCGCGCCGCCCTGGAACTGGTGGCCGACGCCGTGCGCGACCCCGACGTCTTCTGCATGGTGATCCTGCCCCGGCGCGGATTCGTCTCGCGGCTGCAGCGCCTGCTGCACGACCGCACCGCGGACGCGATCGCCGGTGCGGTGATGCACGTGCCGCGCACCGCCACGATGATCATCCCGTACCGGGCGATGCGGCGGCGCCTGGGCGACCGCGAGGTCGAAGAGCCCATGGGCGACGAGGTGACCCGGGGGGGCGTGCGCGAGACGAGTCACCTCGAGGCCGACGTCCGACTCGCCGAGCGCTCGGTCGGGTCGGTCCCCATCGGGGGGGTCGTGGAGCGCCAGTTCGTGGAGGTCGCGGGCCGGGTGCGCGCGATGGCGATCGACCACGAGGCGGGCGTCAACGAGCTGCACTGCGTGCTGGCGGACCCGTCGGGCTCGATCACCCTCGTCTTCCAGGGGCGCGCGAGCGTGCCCGGGATCGATCGCGGGACGCGCCTCGTCGTGAAGGGCACCGTGACGACGCTCCGGCGCGAGGCGGTCATCCTCAACCCCCAGTACGAAATCGTCGCGGCGCCGCACTCGTCCGCCTAGCCCTGGTCCGCGCCCGGAACCGCCCGCGCGTCGCCGTCGCCGCCGGGCCCCGGCGATAGGGTGACTCGCCGTGAACCCGAGGGAGGTGCGATGGCCCGCGCGCTCGTGATCGTCGAGTCGGTCGCCAAGGCGACCCGCATCCAGTCGATGCTCGGGTCGGACTACGTCGTCAAGCCCTCCGTCGGCCACGTGCGCGACCTGCCCCAGAGCGCGGCCGAGATCCCCGCGTCGGTCAAGGGGTAGAGGTGGGCCCGCCTCGGGATCAACGTCGACGACCACTTCAAGCCCGTCTACGTCGTCTCACCCGACCGCAAGAAGGTGGTCGCCGACTTGAAGGCGGCCCTGAAGGGCGTTGGCGAGCTGTACCTGGCCACCGACGAGGACCGGGAGGGCGAGGCCATCGCCTGGCACCTGCTCGAGGTCCTGAAGCCGGCCGTCCCGGTCAAGCGGATGGTCTTTCACGAGATCACCCCCGAGGCGATCTCCCGGGCGGTCCAGTCGACCCGCGACCTCGACCTGCGCCTGGTCGACGCCCAAGAGGGCCGGCGCTTCCTCGACCGGTTGGTCGGCTACGAGGTCTCTCCGGTGCTCTGGCGCGCCGTCGACAAGGCGCGCTCGGCCGGTCGCGTGCAGTCCGTGGCGATCCGCCTGGTCTGCGAGCGCGAGCGCGAGCGCATGGCTTTTCGCGCGGCCTCGTGGCACGACGTGACGGTCACCCTCGGCGCGCCGTCGCCCTTCGAGGCGACCGTCGAGTCGCTCGACGGGTCCGCGCTCGCCACCGGGCGCAACTTCGACTCGCTGGGCCGCCTCGACGACTCGGGGGCCACGGTGCTCTCGGCAACCACGGCGCTCTCGTTGGCCGAGCGCCTCGTCGGAGTGGAGGCGACGGTCACCTCGGTGACCTCCACCCCGCGGACCCAGCGTCCCCAGCCCCCGTTCATGACCTCGTCGATGCAGATCGAGGCGAGCCGCAAGCTGCGCTTCGACCCCGAGCGCACGATGCGCGCCGCCCAGCGCCTCTACGAGCAGGGGTGGATCACCTACATGCGCACCGACTCGACCACCCTGTCGGACGAGGCCCTGCGCGCTGCCCGGTCCCAGGCGGCGGCCATGTTCGGCGACGACTACGTCGCCGACGCGCCGCGCCGCTACGACCGCAAGGTGAAGAACGCCCAGGAGGCCCACGAGGCCATCCGACCCGCCGGCGACGCCTTTCGCACGCTGGACGAGGCCGACGCCCAGCTCGCCGGCGACGAGCGTGCCCTCTACGAGCTCATCTGGAAGCGCACGATCGCGAGCCAGATGGTCGACGCCCGCTTGACCCAGGATCGCGTGCGCCTGCGCGCGTCCGTCGCCGGGGTCGAGGAGGTCGCCGACCCGGTCGAGGTGGCGCTGCTGGCCACCGGCCAGCGCATCGAGTTCGCGGGGTTCCGGCGCGCCTACGTCGAGGGCGCCGACGACCCCGAGGCCGAGCTGGCCGACCAGGAGCGGCTCCTGCCCGCCCTCGCCGAGGGCCAGGCCGTCGGGGTCGCCGCCGCCGAGGCGAAGGACCACCAGACCCAGCCGCCCGACCGCTTCAGTGAGGCGACGCTGATCAAGAAGCTCGAGGACCTGGGCATCGGCCGACCCTCGACGTACGCCTCGGTGATGAAGACGATCGACCGGCGCGGTTACGTCTGGAAGAAGGGCAAGTCCCTCGTCCCGGCCTTCCGCGCGTTCGCGGTCGTGAACCTGCTCGAGGCCTACTTCAAGGACCTCGTCGACTACCAGTTCACCGCCGAGATGGAGGACGACCTCGACCAGATCGCCCAGGGCGCCGAGGACCTCGAGCCGTGGCTCGCCCGCTTCTACTTCGGCGACCCCAAGGGCGACACGGCGTTCCGTCGCGAGGGACTCGCCCGGGCGACCCACGAGCCCAAGGAGTTCGACTTCGCGGCGATCAACTCGCTGCTGCTCGGGACGGCGCCCGACGGCGTCGCGGTCTACGTGCGCTCGGGCCGCTACGGCCCCTACCTCGTCCACGGGGAGGACCGCGTGTCGATCCCCGAGGCGACCGAGCCCGACTCGCTCAGCGTCGAGCGGGCCCTCGAGCTGCTCGCGGCCCCGTCGTCGGACCGCGCACTCGGGGTGGCGCCGAGCGGTGAGACGGTCTACCTCAAGGCCGGCCGCTACGGCCCCTACGTCCAGCTCGGCGAGCTCGTCGAGGGGACGAGGCCCCCGACGGCGTCGCTGTTCGGGTCGATGTCGCCCGAGACGATCGCGCTGGACGACGCCCTGCGCCTCCTCTCACTGCCCCGTTCGGTCGGGACCCACCCCGAGGGCGGGGAGATCCTCGCCCAGAACGGCCGCTACGGCCCCTACATCACCTGGGGCAAGGAGACCCGCTCCCTCGAGAGCGAAGAGCAGATCTTCACCGTCGACCTCGACGGGGCCCTACGGCTCCTCGCCCAGCCCAAGGCCCGCGGGCGCCGCGCCGCCGCCGGCCCGCTGCGCACCCTCGGCGCCGACCCGGTCACCGGTCGCGAGGTGGTGGTGCGCACCGGGAGGTTCGGCCCCTACGTCACCGACGGGGAGACCAACGCCACCCTTCGCCTGGGGGACACCCCCACGAAGGCCACCGCGAAGAAGACGGCCGCGAAGAAGACGGCGGCGAAGAAGACGGCGGCGAAGAAGAGCGCCGGACGGGCGGCCAACGACGCGCTCACCCGTGCGGTGGGCGGGGACGAGGCGTGAGCGCCTTCGTCGTTCTCGAGGGGATCGACGTCAGCGGCAAGTCAACCCAGGCGCGCCGCCTCGCCGAGCACCACGGCGCCCTCTTCACCTTCGAGCCGGGCGACACGGCCCTCGGGGCCGAGCTTCGGCGGTGGGTCCTCGACGCGTCGACGCCGATGGCGCCCGCGACCGAGGCGCTCGTGATGCTGGCCGACCGCGCCCACCACGTGCGCACCGTGGTCGAGCCGGCGCTGGACCGGGGTGACTCGGTCGTGAGCGACCGGTTCTTCGCCTCGACCCTCGCCTACCAGGGCTACGGAGGCGGCGTCGACCTCGGGCGGTTGCGCGCGGCGAGCGAGATCGCCGTCGGCTCGTGCTGGCCGACGCGCACGGTCTTGATCGACGTCTCGCTCGAGGTCGCCGCCGAGCGCCGGGCGCTCGACCGCCGGGACCGGTTCGAGGCGCAGGACCTGGCCTTCTTCGAGCGCGTGCGGGCCGGCTACCACGAGCTCGCCGAACTCTACGGCTGGGTCGTGGTCGACGGCTCGGGCGACGTGGACGAGGTGGCCGCCCTCGTCGAGGGCGCCGTCGACGGCCTCGCGTGGTGACCGACGTCTTCAGCGGGCTGGTGGGCCAGTCGGCCGCGGCCGACGCGCTGCGCCACCACGCCCGCAAGCCGGTCCACGCCTACCTCGTCCTCGGTCCGGCCGGGTCGGGCGTCCACGACGCCCTGATGGCCTTCGCCGCCGCCCTGCAGTGCCCGGCGCACGGCTGCGGGACCTGCGCCGTCTGCCGCCGGGTGCTCGAGGGGGCCGACCCCGACGTCCACCGGGCGGAGCGCGCGGGCCTCGCGTGGCGGGTCGACGAGATTCGCGAGGCCGAGCGGGTCGCGCGTCGCCGGCCCCTGGGCGAGGGCTATCAGGTCGTGGTCCTCGACGACGTCGAGCTCACCGTCTCTGGGGCGTCGCCGTCGGCGCCGGCCCTGCTCAAGTCGCTCGAGGAGCCGCCGAGGCGCACCGTCTTCCTCCTGGGCGCCTCGGAGCTGCCCGCGGGGCTCGACACGGTGGTCTCGCGCTGCGTGCTCGTGCGTCTCGCCGCGCCCACGGGCGCTGACATCGAAGGGCGCCTGCGCGCCGAGGGCGTGTCCGCGGACGCGGCCCACGCGGCGGCGAGCGCGGCGCTCGGCAGTCTCGAGCGCGCGCGCGTGCTCGCCGACGACCCGGCCCTCACGGCCCGCCTGGCCTGGTGGCGGTCTGTTCCCGACCGCCTGACCGGCACCCCGGCCGTCGCCAGCGCCCTCGCGCGCGAGGCCGGTGAGCTGCTCGACGAGGCGATGGCGCCGCTCGAGCGCTCGCTCGGCGAGGCCGCGGCGCGTGAGCGCGAGGAAGCCGGCCAGCTCGGGGCGCGCGTGGTGACCCGGCGCGAGCTTGAGGCCCAGGCGCGGCGCGAGCAGCGGCGCTTCCGCGCCGAAGAGCTCACCCTGGGCCTCTCCACGATGACCGCCGTCTACCGAGAGCGCCTCGCCCACGATCTCGAGGCGTCCCGCGACGGTGACGCCCGGGCCGAGCACCGGGTGGTCGGGGCGCTGCGGAACCTCGACGCACTCCTCGAAGCGCAGCGCCGGCTCTCCACGAACTTGGACGAGGGGCTTTTGCTGCACGACCTCCTCTTCGCCCTGAGCGACTTCTAGCGCCGGCGGCCCGACGGGGGCGATGGGCTAATCTTTCCCCCTACGCCTGGGTAGCTCAGCCGGCAGAGCAGCGCATTCGTAATGCGCAGGTCGTGGGTTCGATTCCCACCCCAGGCTCCAAAAAGGCCGTCCCCGGCATCCCCGGATCCCCCTCGGAGGATCGGACGACGCGCCGCCCCGGAGGCCCGCCGCCCCGGCCCGCCCGCCGTGGGCGTCGGTAGGGTGAGCGCGTGCAGCGCCGCCCACCGAGCCCGAGCGACCCCATCGGCTCTCGGACGGGGGTGTGGCTCACCTACCTCGACTACCTGCGCGAGGAGGCCATCGCCGTCGTCGAGTCGGTGACCGAGGACGAGGCGTCCACCAGTCGGGTGGCCTCGGGCTGGACGCCCTTGGAGCTGCTCGGGCACCTGCGCCACGTCGAGCGCCGCTGGATCGTCTGGGGGTTCCTCGGCGAGGCCGTCGACGACCCGTGGGGCGACCAACGCGACGGCCGCTGGGTCGTGGAACCCGGCGCCACGCGCGCGCAGCTCGCCCGGGCGCTCCGCGGCCAGGGCGAGGTCACCCGCGCCGTCGTCGAGTCGCACGACCTCGACGACCCGGCCCGACCCGGCCCCCGGTTCCTCGAGGGCGCCCCGCCCCCGACGCTCGAGCGGATCCTCTTCCACCTGCTCCAGGAGTACGCCCGTCACGTGGGCCACCTCGACCTCGTGGCCGAGGCGTGGTCGACGGGCGCGAGCCCCCGCGGGGCCGACGATCAGCCCAGGGCGTAGACCACCTTCACAGCCGTAGACGATGGGGCTCGACTGGCTCTCCTGGTCGATGATCGACAGCGGGGCGCCGAGCGACGTGGCGCTCGCCGAGGTGACCTCGAGGGCCGCCGCGTGGGCGTTGCGCACCGCGGCGCGGCGCGCGAGGCCGAGCAGGCGGGACTGGCTCGAAATCGAGAACGAGACCCCGTTGAGCTGCACGTCGTTGCCCACGGCCCGGGCGGCGGCGTCGAGGGCGGCGCCGGCCTCGTCCAGCCGGTGGGTCGTGGCCGTCAGGGTGTCGTTCACCGTGAAGCCCGTGACCTGGCCGCGGCCGTTGGTGTTGGGGTAGATCGCGAGGTTGGAGGTCTGCAGGCCCGCCTTGGTGAGCCCGTGGGCGAGCAGGGCCGACTCGAGCCGGCCCATGTCGACGTTGTTCTGGGCGAGGGCGGCGCTCGCCGAGGCCGCGGTCGTCTGGACACCGACGTCCACGCTCATCGTGTCGGGCGCGCCCTGGACCGTCCCGGTCCCGGTCACGGTGACCGTGCGCCGGGCTGCGGAGGGCCGGCTGGCCAGGGTGACGGCCACGCCCGCGGCGGCCACGACGAGGACGAGCACCCAGACGGCGGTCGCGCGGTGGTTCGCGCGCGGGGGCGGGGGCGGGGCGGTGGGCTCTTCCATGGCACTCCTCGACGGGCTCGTCGAGCCCTCACCCAGAGATGTCGGGGGCCCGAGCGGGCTTACCGAAGTTGTGCGGAGGTTGTCCCCGGGGTGGACCGAGGTCGATGTTCCCATCAGGAGTAAGGCGTATTCTTCCAACGACGCACCGGTTTCTGATGGGGGACTGTGGTGAAGGATCCAGGCAAGGGCGCACGCGATTCGGGGCGCGAGAGCGCTCGCGCGCTCGCGCGCCTGGGGGCCTCTGAGCGGTGGTTCGAGGCCCTCGTCGCGAACTCGAGCGACCTGCTCGTCGTGCTCGACGCCGACGCGGTGCTCACCTACGCCAATCCCGCCTCGCGCCAGCAGATGGGATTCGAGGAGGGCTCGCGCACCGGACGCAGCGTCTTCGACCTCATCCACCCCGAGGACCACGAGGTCGCCGCCGCGGCCATCGCCGACGTCGTCACGACCGGTGGACCGAGCGCCCCGTTCGTGATCCGGATCGTGAACGTCGAGGGGGACTGGCGCCTCGTCGAGGCCGTCCTCACCAACTGTCTGGACGACCCGGCCATCCGCGGCGTCGTCGTCAACGCCCACGACGTCACCGAACCCCTCCACCTGACCCGGGCCCTGCGGGTCCTGACCGACGTCCACCGGATCCTGGTGGGCGCGACCAGCGAGGGCGACCTGCTGGCGCGCGCCTGTCAGAGCCTCGTCGCCACGGGGGCGATCAAGCTCGCGTGGGTGGGCTACGTCGAGCGCGAGCCCCGGGCGCGCATCGCGGCGGTCGCCCGCGCGGGGCGCACGGCCTTCCTCGACGACGTCGACGCGGCAGACGCCGAGGCCGAGTTCGACGACGGGATCATCGGCGAGGTCCTGAGGACCGGGACCTCGCGGGTCGTCAACGACGTGCGCCGCGCCCTCGAGCTCTCACGGTGGTGGGGCCGCTACGACGCGACCGGCCTGGTGAGTGGCTGCGCGTTGCCGCTCTCGATCGGGGCCGAGGTGGTCGGCGTCCTCGTCCTGCACTCCGACGAGGTCGGCTTCTTCGGCGACGACGAGGTCGAGCTGTTCGGCGGCCTGGCCCAGGACCTCGCCTACGGCGTCGGGCGGCTGCGCGACGCGGCCGAGCTGGTGAGCGCCCAGGAGCGCCTGCGCACCAGCGAACAGCGCTTCCGCCTGGCCTTCGAGGCCAACGCCGCGCCGATGCTCTTCAGCGACCTCCAGGACAGGGTGATCGACGTCAACGACGCCTTCTGCCGCATGGTCGGACGCCGCCGCGAGGAGATCGTGGGGCGCGAGACGGCGCCCTTCTCCCACCCCGAGGACGCGAACGTCACCCGAGAGTGGCGACAGCGCATCACCGCGGGCGACGTCGACCAGGCCCGCTACCTCAAGCGCTACGTCCACCGCGACGGCCGCGTGGTCACCGCCGAGATCACCCGCTCGGCCGCGCGCGACGAACGCGGACGGATCCTCTACTTCGTCTCCTCCGAGCGTGACGTCACCGAGGAGAGCCTCCGAGCCGCTCGCCTGTCCCACCAGGCCCTCCACGACCCGCTCACCGGGCTCGCGAACCGCACGCTGCTCGAGGACCGCCTGGCCCAGGCGTTCTCGCGCGCCGCGCGCCAGGGCGGTTGTGGGGCGATCCTGCTCATCGACCTCGACGACTTCAAGCAGGTCAACGACACCTACGGCCACCTGGCCGGCGACGCGCTGCTCGAGGCGGTGGCCCAACGTCTCTTGGGCGTCGCGCGCGCCAGCGACACGCTGGCCCGCTTCGGCGGCGACGAGTTCATCTACCTCGCCGAGGGCCTCGGCTCCCCGGCCGAGGTCGAGGTGGTCGCCCGGCGGTTCCGCGACGCCCTGGCGGCGCCGTTCGCCCTGGACGACACCGTGTGCCGCCAGCGCGCGTCGATCGGCGTGGCCGTCTTCGACGGCAGCGAGGCTGACCCGAGTGAGGCCCTGAAGGACGCGGACCTTGCCCTGTACGAGGCGAAGAGCCGAGGCAAGTCCTGCTACGTGCTCTTCACGCCGACCCTGCGCGAGGAGGCCGCCGTCTCGCGCTCCCTCGCCCGCGACCTGCGCGACGCCCTGGAGGCGGGCGACCTCGAGGTGCGCTTCGAGCCGGTCGTGGACCTGGCGGAGCTCACGGTGGTCGGCTTCGAGGCGCTCGTGCGCTGGGACGACCCGATCCGCGGGGCGGTGCCACCCAGCCAGTTCCTGGACTGCCTCGACGAGGGCGACCTCGCGGTCGCGCTCTGCGCCTACACCCTCGAGGGCGCCCTCGAGGCCGCGCGCGAGTGGCCCACGCGCGCGGCCTCCCGGCGTCCCTACCTCGGGGTGAAGGTCACCGGCTGCCAGTTCCTCGACCCGGGGTTCGTCACGCAGGTCGACGCGGCCCTCGCCCGTCACGGGCTCGACGCCGCGCGCCTGGTCATCGAGGTCTCCGAGGAGGCGGCGCTGAGCGACGCCGGCGGCTGCGCGGCGACCGCCACGGCGCTGCGCGCGCTCGGGGTGCGCGTCGCGCTCGGCGGCTTCGGCACGGGAGTGACCTCGCTCGGGATGCTGGCCGACCTTGCGCCCGACGTCATCAAGGTCGACGTCTCTTTCGCGCGCGAGGTCGTCGCGAACCCGGCCGCCGCGCCGATGTTCCAGACCATCCTCGAGCACGCCGCCCGCCTCGACCTCGGGGTCCTCGTCGAGGGGGTGGAGGATGAGGTGGTCCTCGCGCGAGTGCGCGCGCTCGGCGCCCGCTACGGCCAGGGCTTCCACTTCGCCCCGGCCCTCGACGCCGACACGGCGCTCTCGGTCGCCCGCGCGGGGCTCGGGGCCCTTCAGCCGACGAGCGACCTGACGACCTGGGTGAAGTCGGCCGATCGCTCGGTCCAGTCGCGGTAGCGGTCGAAGCTCGGCGCCGCCGGCGAGAGCAGCACCACGCCGCCGTCGACGAGGGTCTCTCGCGCGCGCGCGACCGCCTCGGCCACCGTCGCGGCGACGAGGACCCGGTCCGCGGCGCCGAGCGCCTCGAGCGCGCGGGCGATCCGCGCGCCGGCGGGACCGGTCGTGACGACCGTGGTCGGCGCGGCGCGCCGGGCGAGCGCGCCGGCCAGTCCGGCGTAGTCGACGCCGCGGTCGAACCCGCCGGCGATGAGGGCGAGGGGCTCGCCGGCGAACACCTCCAGGGCCGCGAGCGTCGGCAGGGGCGAGGTGGCGAGCCCGTCGTCGACGTAGCGCACGTCGTTCCCGTCGCGGCGCTCGGTCGCGACCACCGTGAGCCGCCCGGGCAGGGGGGTGAAGCGCGCGGCGTGGGCGCGCACGGCCTCGCCCACGGCCTCGACGCCCACGCCGGCGAGCGTCGCCGCGGCCGCCAGGGCGAGCGCGGCGTTCTGGTCGTTGTGGGCGCCCACGAGGCCGAGCTCGCCGGCGAGTCCACGGACGTCGGCGCCGACCCAGCTCACCGTCCCGCCGACGAGGTCGCGCCGCGCGCGCAGCGACTCGACGTCGGCGAGCAGGGTGACGTGCTCGCCCGGGGCGCGCGTGACGGCGAGCTTGTCCTCGTGGTAGCGCTCGAGCGAACCGTGCCAGTCGAGGTGGTCGCTGCCGAGCGCGGTCACCACGACGACCGCCGGGGCGACCTCGAGGTCGACGCTCTGGAAGCTGGAGACCTCGACCACGACGACACGGCCCTCGGTGTCCAGGTCGGGGTCGTAGGGCGGGCGACCCAGGTTGCCCGTGGCGATCGCGGGGCGCCCGAGGGCCGAGCGGCGCACGACGGTGCCGTGCCGGTCGACGATCGCCGAGTAGCCCGTCGACGCCGCCTGGACGAGGTCGCGACCGGTCGCGACGGCCTGGAGG
>NCBE01000017.1 GCA_002255565.1 Actinobacteria bacterium 21-73-9 | reverse complement strand
GCCGCCCTTGCCCGGGATGATCTCGACGAGCCGGATCCTCTTGTCCAGGGCCTCGTTGATGACCGCGCGCAGCGCCCGGTCGATCTCGTCGCCCCGGTTGTAGACGCCGTGCAGGTCGAGGGTGAGCTTCACCGGCCCGCAGCGTAGCGAGCCGGTCCCCTCGGGGGCCTAGCCCGCGCTCGCGCCCGGCCGGCGTGCCCGAGCGCCCGGGGTCCGGGCGAGTCCGAGCTCACGGTGCACCGTGGCGACCGCCCGGGGCGACAGCCCCCGATCGTGGAGCTCGCACAACGCGCTCAGCGCCTCGAGATCGCGCACCGAGTAGCGCCGCTGGTTGCCCGAGGGCCGCTCGCCGGCGAAGTCGATCGCCGACTCCAGCCGGCGCAACGCGTGGTGCGTCGTACCGAGCAGGTCGATCGCCACGGCCATCGTGAAGAGGGGCTCGTCGGGATCGGCGACGCGCTCGCGCCACGGCCGCCCCGCGGGGGGCGTCGCCGCCCCCCGGCGGGGCCCGCCGGCCATCAGGCCGTCTCGGCCGTGAGGACCTTGCGCTCGGACTCGGTCGAGTGGACCCGGACCTTGCGCGGTCGGGCGTGCTCCGAGAGCGGGATCCGCAAGGTGAGCACCCCGTTCGTGTACTCCGCGTCCACGTGCTCGACGTCGAGGACGTCGCCGAGGAGCACCCGTCGCGTGATGGTCGTCTCGGCGCGCTCGCGCACGAAGTACTTCGCGCCCTCGGGCAGTCCCGTCGTGCGCTTCGCGTTGAGGCGCAACTCGCCGCGCTCGATCTGCAGGTCGATGGTGTCGGGGTCCACCCCGGGCAGGTCGAACTGCACGGTGATCACGTCACCGAGTCGGTACGCGTCCATCGCGGCCAGCTGGGTCTCCTCGACGAGGCGGTCCCAGCGCCGCAACGGGTCGGTCAGCATCAGCATGGGCAACCTCCTTCTTGTAATGCTTACTGGCTCTGTCAGTATACATGACAGCCAAACGCCCCCACAAGGCCGCCGCCGGGGTCGACCCGAGGGCACCGGCCCCGAGCCGGTAACCTCGTCCGGGTGTCCAGCCCCCCCACCGCCGGCGAGCCGGCCGTCGAGGGGAACGCTCCCGAGGTCGACCCGGCGGGCGTCCCGGCGGGCGTCCCGGCGCGCCCGCGCCGGATGCACCCGCTGCTCGAGTGGCTGATCGTCCTCGTCGTCGCCGTGGGCGTGTCCCTTTTCATCAGGGCCTACGCCTTCCAGACCTACTTCATCCCCTCCGGCTCGATGGAGCCCACCCTGCACATCGGCGACCGGATCATCGTCTCGAAGCTCTCGGTCGAGTTCGGGACGATCCACGTGGGCGACGTCGTCGTCTTCCGGGCGCCCCCGGGGGTGAAGGTCCAGTGCGGCGACGCCGTGCCCGACCTCGTCAAGCGGGTCATCGGGCTGCCCGGCGACCACCTGACCAGCCGCGGCAACACCATCTACGTCAACGGCCACCCGCTGAAGCAGTGGTGGACCCACAACCCGATCCTCGGCAAGCCCATCGGCTCGGTGACCGTGCCGGCGAACAACTACTTCATGCTCGGGGACAACGAGGCCAACAGCTGCGACAGCCGGTACTGGGGGACGGTCCCGCGCTCGGACATCGTGGGCAAGGCCATCCTGCGCATCTGGCCGCTCTCGCGGGTCGGCTTCTTGTAGCCCCGCGACCTAGCCTGGGGTGGGAGGTCGCGTGAGGATCCTTGTCGTCGGCGGGACGTCGTTCATCGGTCGGGCCATCGCGTGGTCGGCCTGGCACCACGCCCACACGGTCACGGTCCTCAACCGGGGCAGGACCGCGAGCGACCTCCCCGGGGCCGTCGAGCACCTGGTCGGCGACCGCCACGGCGACCTCTCGGCCCTCGCGGGGCGCGACTTCGACGCGACGATCGACGTGATCGCGTATCGCCCGGTCGACGTCGATCGCCTGGCCGACGCCCTCGGCGAGCGCGGCGGCCGGCACCTGCAGGTCTCCTCGGTCTCGGCCTACCGCGACCCCGAGCGCGACGGCGCGACCGAGGACGACCTCGAGCTCTGGGACGACGCCGGGCTCGACCCGGCCTCGGACGTGACCGCCGCGACCTACGGCCCCTTGAAGGCGGCCTGTGAGCGGGCGGCCCGCCGACGCTTCGGCGACGACGTCACGATCGTGCGCCCGACCTACGTGATCGGGGCGCACGACCACACCCTGCGCTTCCCCTACTGGGTCGCGCGGGTCCGACGCGGCGGCGAGGTCGCCGCGCCCGGTCCGCGCGAGGCGCGCCTGCAGTGGATCGACGCGCGCGACCTCGCCGAGTTCTCCCTGGGCGTGCTGGAGGACGGGCTGACCGGGCCCTTCCACGTGGCCGCCCCCCCGGGCGGCGCGCCCTTCGTCGAGGTGATCGAACGGGTCGCGGCCCACGCCGCGCCACCCGGCACCCGGGTCCTCGAGGTCCCGGCCGAGGCCGTCCTCGCCGCCGGCCTCGCGTCACGGTTCCCCCTCTGGAGCCCGCGGCCCGAGGCCCTCTCCACCCTGGACACCGCCCGCGCGCGGGCGGCCGGACTGGTCGCGCGCCCCCTCGAGGAGAGCGTCGATGACGTTCTCGAGTGGTGGGGCGCACGGCCCGGGCCCGACCACTGGCTGTCGCCCGAGGACGAGGCTCGTCTGCTCGCGACGTCGCGGTAAGAGGGCGCCCCGGGCGGACAGAGGCGCACGTGGCCCCAAGGGACGAGGAGCGCTTCCGCCGACTGGTCGACGAGCACGCCGGGGCCGTGGGCGACTACCTGCGCCGACGCCTCTATCCGGTGAGTCCGGCCGACCTCGACGACCTCGTCGAAGAGACGCTGGTCGTCGTATGGCGCCGTCTCGACGACGTCCCGGGCGACGCCGAGCGCCCGTGGATGATCGGGGTCGCGCGCAACGTGCTGCGCAACGCCCGACGCTCGACCTTTCGGCGCCAGGCGCTGCAGTCGTCCCTGCGGCCGGCCCCGGACGACCCCCCGGCGGAGGAGAGCGTCGTCGCCGACGTGGCCCTCGCCCAGGCGCTGGCCGCGCTCAGCGAGGACGACCGGGCGATCGTCACCCTGAACGCCTGGGACGGGCTCGAGCCAAGGGACTTGGCCCTCCACCTGGGGATCACCGCCAACGCCGCCGCGGTGCGGCTCAGTCGGGCGAGGGGGCGGCTCCGGGCGGCCCTCGCCGAGGGCGAGGACGATCCGAAAGAGCGGGGGGTCTCGTGACAGGGAACGGGTGGAGCCCCATGGACGACCTCGATCACCGACTGCGGGCGGCCGACCCGGTGGCCGGTCAGCCCTATCGCGTGCCCGAGAGGATCGTCGCGCGCGTCGTCGCCGAGCGGCGCCCGGGGCGCGTGGTGCGCCCCTTCGCTTGGAAGATGGCGGCCGCCGCCGCGGCCAGCGCCGCGCTCACCGTGGGGGGGGTGAGCGCCCTCGGCCAGGTCGCCCCGGCCTTCGCCGCGCTCGAGGTGGCCGCCGTCGTGCCCCCGCCGCCGAGCGCCGGGCCCACGGACTTCGCGACGGCGAACGGGGTCGTCGTCCCGGGCGCCGACGGCGCGCCCGCGCTCCACCTGGCCCCGGACACGTCGGCGCCCCCCTCGATCGAGGTGACCCGGCTCACCCACCCCGCGGACCTGGCGGCCGAAGCCCGGCGCCTCGCCCGGGTCCTGGGCGTCACGGGTCCGACGGTGCGCGTGGGGGCCGTGCCCGCGAGCTGGCAGGTGGGCCGGTCGCCCGGCGCCGTCGTGGTGGTGGTGGGCGGGGCCGTGCCCCAGTGGAGCTACTCGTCGAGCTCGCCCTCGATCGCTCCCGCCACCCGGTCGGCCGGACCGGTGCGCAGCGCCGCCGAGCGCGACGGCCTGCGCGAGCGGGCCGCGCGGCTGCTGGCGCGCCTCGGCCTCGGGCTCACCCTCGGACGGGCCACCTACGTGGACGCGATCATGGACGGGGCCACCCCGAACGACGTCTACCGCGAGGTCACGGCGACCTTCGTCGTCACCCACGCGGGACTGCCGACCGACCAGCGCGTCGTCCTGGGCGTCGACGCCCGGGGCCGGCTGGTCTTCGCGGCCGGCCCGGACGTCACGGCCGCTCGCGACGTCCCCTACGCCCTCGAGTCGCCGGCCGCGGCCCTCGGGTCCCTGCGCGGGGGGGTCGGCCCGGCGTCGGGCGGACCGGCCGCCTCGCCCCGGCCGTCCGTGGTGCGCGCGACGCTCGGCCTGCGCGCCTTCGTCGTGCGCGGGGGGGCGACCTGGTGGCTGCCCGTCTACACCTTCACGACCCACTCGGGCGCGCACTGGCAGGTGCTGGCGCGCGCGTCGGGCGAGGTGACGATCGCGCCCCACGCCACCGGCCTCGACGTCCGCGGGGTCGTCGTCCCCTAGCCCTTCGCCGGTATCGACGTGGTGGTGGTCGCGGTTCCGGTCCGCGCCGGCACCGGGACCTGGTCGACCTCGATGCGCCCGATGCCCACCGAGAGGTCGAGCACCAGCGTGGCGACCGGGCCGCTGGTGAGCGCGGGGTGGACCGACCGGGGGCCGTAGCCGGGGCCGGAGGACTGGCCGATGCCGACGTGGCTCGTCACCACGACGCGCACGTCCGTGGGCACCTCGACGATCAGCTGGCCGACCGCCTGGCTCGCGCGCAGGTGGTAGGTGCCGGCGCCGAAGGGGACCTGGGTGAGGTCGACGCGCGTCTCGCCGTAGGCGCCGCGGTAGGCCACGGGGATCTGGCCGATCGCGATCGGGGTGTAGGTGTGCACGCCCGACCCGCCCTCGACGGGCACGCCGATGACCGAGAGCGTGACAAGGAAGGCCGTCACGGCGAGCGTCACGAGGCTCACGAAGGCCAGGAAGACCAGGGCCACGAACCGACGCAGCGTGAGGCGCCGCGACGGACTGCGCAGGGCCACCACCGCCAGCGCCACCAGGCACAGGACCCAGAAGAGTCCCAGGCCGCGCGCGGGTCGCACGCCGGAGTGGCCGACGAAGGCGAGCACCGCGACCGCGGCCGCCACGAGGACCCCGAGGGGCAGCGCCACCCGGAGCCACCAGCCGGCGTGGCCGGCCTCGGCGGGCGGTGCCTCGGCCGCGGCGCCGTCGCCCGGGACGACGACCCACATCGCGAGGTAGACCAGGACGCCGAACCCCCAGAGCAGCGCGAGCACGACGAAGATGACCCGAACCACGACCGGGTCCATGTCGACTCGCTCGGCGACCCCGCCACAGACGCCCCCGAGGACGCGGTGGCTCGTGCTGCGGGTCAGGTGGCGCACCGGGCGCGGCTCACCCGAGGGCGGGGAGGTGGTCGGGGTGGTCGGCGGCGCCTCGGGCGGGGAATCGGTCGGGGCCCCAGTGGGATCGCTCATGGCTCGAACCTAGGCCGGCCCTCCGCGCCCGGGCGATGAGGAGGAACCCTGAGACCCCGCTCCACCAGGGGGTCCCGGTCGGGGTTCTCCCGCAGGGCGCGGCGCCGGCGCCGGTGCGAGACTTCTGCGCGATGAGCGTCACCACCCCGTCGCACGCCGAGGTCGGGGTCCCCCACCGGCCCCTGCGCCGGGGGGCCGACAACGCGCTCGTGGGCGGGGTGTGCGGGGGCCTCGCCATCCGCCTCGGGGTGAGCGAGCGGTCGGTGCGCGTCGTCACGTGCGTCGTGGCCCTGCTCTGGGGCGTGGGCCTGCTCGCCTACTTCGCCCTGTGGCTCACGGTGCCCCGGGCGGGCGAGGACCGCTCCATCGCCGGCCGGCTCCTCGGAGGTCGCAACCGGCTGGCGCGCGTGGCGGTCGCCGTGGCGGTCGGGGCGCTGGTGCTGCTCGTGCTGCACCCCTTCAGCCAGGCGCTCCTCGGCCCGCTCTCGTGGGCCTTCCTCCTCGCCGTGCTCGGACTCATCGTCGTCTGGCGCGGGGCGACGACCGAGGAGCGTCAGCGCCTCGAGGAGCTCGGGCGCAACACCCCGTTCCTGCGCACGCGCGCGGAGTGGACGAGGACCTCGGCCTTCGTGCGGATCCTCGTGGGCCTGGTCCTGGTGCTGCTCGGGGTGCGCCTCGTGGCGCTCGTCTCGCGACCCATCGACGGCGGGGCCCCGGCCGCCATCTTCGGCGCCGCCTTCGTCGTCGCCGGCGCCGTCGTCCTGCTCGCCCCGTGGTGGCTGAGCCTGGTGCACGACCTCTCCGACGAGCGCCGCTCGCGCGTGCGCGTCGAGGAGCGCGCCAAGCTCGCCGCCCACCTGCACGACTCGGTCCTCCAAACCCTCACCCTGATCGAGCGCTCCGCCGACGACCCGGGCCAGGTGACTCGCCTCGCGCGCACCCAGGAGCGCGAGCTGCGCCAGTGGCTGTTCGGACCCGCGACGACCAACCAGGAGGCCACGCTCGCGGGGGCCCTCGACGCCCTCGTCGGCGAGATCGAGGGCGACTACGGGGTCCGCGTCGAGCTCGTCGTCGTCGGCGAGGCCACCCTCACCGAGTCGCTGGCCGACCTCGTGGCCGCCGGCCGCGAGGCGGCGATCAACGCGGCCCGCTGGTCGGGCGCCGAGCGCGTCTCTCTCTACGCCGAGGTCGAGCCCGAGAAGGCCTCCCTCTTCGTACGCGACCGGGGGCGCGGGTTCGACCCGTCCGCGGTGCCCGCGGACCGCCACGGCCTCGCCGTGTCGATCCGCGAGCGCCTCGCCGCGCGCGGGGGCACCGCCACCGTGCGCTCGACTCCGGGCCAGGGCACCGAGGTGGCCCTGGAGGTGGCGCTCGCGTGAGGCCCCGGGTCTTCCTCGTCGACGACCACGGCCTGATCCTGGCGGGGCTGCGCGCCGAGCTCGCCGACCACGTGGAGATCGTGGGCGCGGCCGACGAGGTCGTCGCGGCCGTCGAGATGATCCTCGAACGGCGCCCCGACGTCGTCTTGCTCGACGTGCACATGCCCGGCGGCGGCGGGGAGGCCGTCTTGCGCGAGGTGACCCACGCGGCCCCCGAGGTGCGCTTCCTCGCGCTGTCGGTCTCGGACGCGGCCGAGGACGTGATCGCGGTGGTGCGCGCCGGGGCGCGCGGCTACGTCACAAAGAGCATCTCGGCGCCCGAGCTCCTCGAGGCGATCTTCCGCGTGGCCGACGGCGACGCGGTCTTCTCGCCGCGCCTCGCGGGCTTCGTCCTCGACGCGTTCGCCTCCGAGGACCGCCTCGGCGAGGCCGAGGTGGACCCCGAGCTCAACCAGCTCACCCCGCGCGAGCGCCAGGTGCTGCGCCTCATCGCGCGCGGCTACGCCTACCGCGACGTGGCCGCCGAGCTCGCGATCTCGGTCAAGACCGTCGAGAGCCACGTGTCGTCGGTGCTGCGCAAGCTCCAGCTCTCGAGTCGCTACGAGCTCTCCCACTGGGCGGTCGAGCGGCGCCTCACCTAGCGCTGCTCGACCAGCTCGAGGTAGCGGTCGTCCCAGACGTCGACGAACTCCTCGGGCAAGAGCACGGCGTGGGTCGGTTCGAGGGCCTCGACGAAGCCGCGCTCGTGGCTCACGGCGACCACGGTCCCCTTCCACTCGCGCATCAGCTCGCCCAGCGCCGTGACGCTCGCGGGGTCGAGGTTGTTGGTCGGCTCGTCCAGCACGAGCAGGTTGGCCCGCGAGGAGGCGAGCTTGGCGAGCGCCAGCTTCGCCCGCTCGCCCCCCGAGAGGGTGCCGGGGCGCTGGTGGGCGGCCTCGCCGGTGAGCCCGAAGGCGCCCAGCAGCGCGCGCCGGCCGGGGTCGGTCGCGACGGCCGAGTCGGCCAGGTTCTCCAGCACCGTCGCCGAGAAGTCGAGCTGCTCGTTCTCCTGGGCGAAGTAGCCGACCGTGACGTGGGCGCCGTAGCGCACGGTGCCGGCCGTGGGCGACTGGGCCCCGGCCAGGCAGCGCAGCAGCGAGGACTTGCCCGCGCCGTTGCGCCCCACGATCGCCACCCGGTCGCCCCGCCCGATCGTGAGGTCCAGGTCGTCGAGCACGCGCAGGCGCCCGTAGTGCACGCACAGGCCCCGCGCCTCGAGGGGCACGTCGCCGCTGCGCGGCGGGTCGGGCAGGCGGAACGACACGGCGCGCTCGCGCGCGGTGACGGTCACGCGCTCCTCGCGCAGCCGCTCGACGCGCCGGTCGAGGACCTTGGCGAGGCGGGCGCGCTTGGCCGTCTGGCCGCGCATCGAGTCGGCGAGGCGCGCGTACTGGTCGATCTTCGCGCCCTGGCGCGCGGCGAGTTTCTCCTCGCCCAGGCGGCGGGCCTCGTCTTGGGTCAGGTAGCTCGTGTAGTTGCCCCGGTAGTCGAGGAGCCGGCCCTCGCGCAGCGCCAGCACCCGGTCGATCGAGGCGTCGAGGAGGGGCAGGTCGTGGCTGATCACGAGGACGGTGCCCACGAAGCGGGCGAGCTCGTCGAAGAGCCAGCGCTTGGCCGCCTTGTCGAGGTGGTTGGTCGGCTCGTCGAGGACGAGCACGTCGGGCTCCTGGTAGAGGACCCGCATCAGGTCGACGCGGCGGCGCTGGCCCCCCGAGAGGCTCGCGAGGTCCTCGAGCAGCAGGTCCTGGGCGAGGCCCAGGCCGTCGGCCAGACGGGCCACCTCGGCCTCGGCGACGTAGCCGCCGCGCTCGCGGAACTCCTCCTCGAGGTCACTGAAGCGCGCGATGGTCGCCTCGTCGGGGGTCGCGGCGAGGGCGTGGCGGGCGTCGTGCATCGCGGCGTCGAGGGCGTCGATGCCGCGCGCGCTGAGCACGTGGCTCAGCCCGATCGGCTCCACGCCGAGGCCGCCGGGCACGGGCTCTTGGGGCAGGTGCCCCACGGCCCCCTGGATCGCGACGCTGCCCTGGTGGCGGACCTGGCCGGTCGCCTGGCCGAACAGGACCTTGAGCAGCGTGGACTTGCCCGCGCCGTTGCGCCCGACGAGACCGACCTTCTCGCCGTCGCCGATCGTGAACGACGTCGGCTCCAGGAGGCGCCGGCCCCCGATCTCGATCCCCAGCCCGGTGACGATGAGCACTACGGGTTCACGTCGGCGAGACGCTCGTCCAGCTCGTCACGGAAGCGGGGGTCGGCGATGGCGATGAGGGCCTCGGCGCGCTCGCGCACCGTCTTGCCCCGCAGGTCGGCCGCGCCGTGCTCGGTGACGATGACCTGGGCCAGCTGGCGCGGCGAGGTGACCCCGGCGTAGGGGGTCGGGGTCGGGACGATCCGGCTCGTCACGACGCCCTCGACGGTCGTCGTCGAGGCGAAGCAGATGAGCGAGACGTGCTCGAGGCTCAGGCTCGAGCCCTCCACGAAGTCGTGGTGGCCGCCCACACCCGAGAACTGCCGCGGGCCGATCGACTCGGCCATGATCTGGCCCGAGAAGTCGACCTCGACGGCCGAGTTGATCGAGACGACGCGGTGGTTCCTCGCGATGACGTGAGGGTCGTTGGTGTAAAAGACCGGGGCCACGCCGATCATCGGGTTCTCGTGGATGAAGTCGTACATCTCGCGCGTTCCCGCGGCGAAGGTGATCACGCACTGGCCCGGGTGGAGGGTCTTGCGCGCGTTGGTGACCTTGCCGGCCTTGATCAGCTCGTAGAGGCCGTCGGTGAACATCTCGGAGTGGACCCCGTAGTCCCCGCCGTCGCCCTCGATGAGGGCCTGGGCGACCAGGCTGGGCACCGCCCCGATGCCGGTCTGCAGCGTGGCCCCGTCGGGGACGAAGGGTGCCGCGTTGGCCGCGATGGCGGCGTCGACCTCGCTGCCGGGGACGTTGGGGAAGACCGTCGGCCACTCGTCGGTGTAGACGACCACGTCGACGTCGTCCTCCAGGCTCAGCGTGTTGGAGTGGCCCTCGAGGGCGAGCGTGCGCGGGAAGTGTGGCGAGCACTCGACGATGAGGAGACGCTCGGGGTCGCGACCGGCGGCCCGCATCGCCTCGAGAGTGGCGCCGTTGTAGAGCGAGAGCGAGACGTTGCCGTCGGCGTCGGGCATCGAGCAGGGCGCGATCATCACGCGCGGCTTGAACAGCTCCACGTGCAGCCCCCAATGGCGGAAGTAGCTCGGCACGTACTGCACGTCGCCGCCCGTCGCCGCCGCGCGGCGCTCGCCCGGACCGAAGAAGGGGCAGCGGTAGTGGACCCCGGGGTGGGTGAAGAGCCCGTCGTAGCTCCCGAGGGCCAGCCCGCCGGTGATGAGGAGGTCCTCCCAGTCGTCGCGGGTCGCCAGCGCGCGGAACATGGCCGGCGGCGTGCCGGTGATCAGCCCGTAGCCGATGCCGTCCACGGGTCGGAGCAGGGCGGCCGCCTCCTCGGCGGTCATCTCACGTGCGGTCATCGCGACATTCTGCCTGAGGGCACCGTCTCGGCGCGGACTCAGTCCTCCTCGCCCGCCGGCACGACCGCGACCGCCGCCACGGCGTGGCCCTCGTCGAGGTTCATGACGCGCACCCCGGTCGCGTCACGGCCCTGGGAGGAGACCTCGCGCACCGGGGTGCGGATGAGCACCCCCCCGCTCGAGGCGAGCAGCACCTCGTCGTCCAGGTGGGCCATGAAGGCCGCCGCCACGAAGCCCCGGGCGGCCGTCAGCCTGATCGCGCGCACGCCCTGGCCGCCGCGGCCCTGGCGGTTGAACCGCTCGACCTTGACCCGCTTCCCGTAGCCGGTGTCGGTGACGACGAACAGGTCGGCGTCGTCGCGCACGACGGCGAGCGAGATTGCCCGGTCGTCGTCCTTGAGCTTGATCCCACGCACGCCGGTGGCGTCGCGGCCCATCTCGCGGACCTCGGACTCGGCGAAGCGGATGGCCATCCCCCGGTAGGTCAGCATCATCAGGTCGTCCTCGCCCGTCGTGGGCACGACGCGCACGACCTCGTCGCCCTCGCGCAGGTTGATGGCGATCCAGCCCTCGCGCCGGGACTTGTCGTACTCGCTGAAGGCGGTTTTTTTCACCGTCCCGTTGGCCGTGGCGAAGACGAGGAACTTGTCCTCGGGGAAGTCGTCGGTCGACACGATGGCCTGGATCGACTCGCCGGGCTGGAGGTTGAGCAGGTTGACGATGGCCGTGCCCTTCGCCGTCCGGTCCTTCATCGGGATCTCGTGGCCCCGCAGCCGGAAGACCCGGCCCCGGTTCGAGAACAAGAGCAGGTAGGCGAGCGTCGTGGTGTGGATGATCTGGTCGACGAAGTCCTCGTCCTTGAGCTTGGCGCCCTGGACGCCCCGGCCGCCCCGGCCCTGGGTCCGGAAGGCGTCGGCCGCGACCGACTTCACGTAGCCGGCGCGGGTCATCGTCACGACGATCTCCTCGTCGTCGATCAGGTCCTCGACGCCGAGCTCGCCCGGGTCGTTGACGATCTGGGTCAGGCGCGCCGTCGCGTACTTGTCCCGGGTCACCGTCAACTCCTGGCTGATCACCCCGCGCAGCCTGGCCTCGTCGGCCAGGATGGCCCTCAGCTCAGCGATCGTCTCGCGCAGGCGGGTCATTTCGTCCTCGAGCTCACTGCGGCCCAGCCGGGTGAGCCGCCCGAGGGTCATGTCCAAGATGTGGTTGGCCTGCTCCTCGGAGAAGTCGAACGGGGCGGCGATGAGGGCGGCCCGGGCGGCGGGGCGGTCCTCCGACCCCCGGATGGCGGCGATCACGGCGTCGAGCATGTCGATCGCCTTGAGGAGGCCCTCGACGATGTGGGCTCGGGCCTCCGCCTTGGCCAGGCGGAAGCGGGTGCGGCGCGTGACGACCTCGACCTGGTGGGCCACGTAGTGCGTGAGCGCCTGGGCCAGGTTCAAGGTGCGCGGGACTCCGTCGACCAGGGCGAGCATGTTCACCGCGAAGGTGGTCTGGAGTGCCGTGTTCTTGTAGAGCTGGTTCAAGATCACGTTGGCGTTCGCGTCGCGCTTGAGTCGGATCACGAGACGGGCCTGGCGGCCGGCGGAGTCGTTCTGCACCGCGGCGATCCCCTCGACGTCGCCGCTCTTGACGAGGTCGTAGATCTTCTCCTCGATCGACTCGACCGAGACCTCGTAGGGGAACTCCGAGACGACGATGCGGGTGTCGCGGCCGACCTCGTCGACCTCGGCGACGGCGCGCACCTTGATCGAGCCCCGCCCGGTGCGGTACGCGTCGAGGATCCCCTGGCGGCCCAGGATCTGCGCGGCGGTCGGGAAGTCCGGGCCCTTCACGAAGGCCATCAGGTCGTCGGGCGTGGCGTCGGGGTGGGCGATGAGGTGCAGGGTCGCGTCGATCACCTCGCCGAGGTTGTGGGGCGGGATCTTGGTCGCCATCCCCACGGCGATGCCCTGACTGCCGTTGACGAGCAGGTTGGGGAAGCGCGAGGGCAGCACGACCGGCTGCTGGGTGGAGTTGTCGTAGTTGGGCTCGAAGTCGACCGTGTCCTCGTCGATCGAGTCGAGCATCTCCATCGCGATCGGGGCGAGGCGACACTCGGTGTAGCGCATGGCCGCGGCGCCCTCGTCCGGGCCGGTCCCCCCGAAGTTCCCGTGGCCCGAGACGAGCGGGTGTCGCATCGAGAAGTCCTGGACCATGCGCACCAGGGCGTCGTAGATCGCCGAGTCGCCGTGGGGGTGGTACGTGCCCATGACCTCGCCGACGACCTTGGCGCACTTGGTGTAGGGCCGGTCGGGGCGCAGGCCCTGGTCGAACATCGAGTACAGGATGCGCCGGTGGACGGGCTTCAGCCCGTCACGCACGTCGGGCAGCGCCCGGCTGACGATGACCGACATCGAGTACTCGAGGAACGAGCGCTCCATCTCGAGGTTGATCTCGATGGGCTCCACGTAGCCGAGCACTTCGACGGGGTCGCCCCCGTCGTTCGGGGGGGTGCTGTTCGAGCGTCGGGCCATGTCGTCGCCTTAGATGTCGAGGAAGCGAACGTCTTTGGCGTTCGTCTGGATGAAGTGGCGCCGCTGCGGGACGTCATCGCCCATGAGGATCGAGCAGACCTCGTCGGCCAGGGCGGCCTGCTCGACGGTGATCTGGAGCAGGGCCCGCTTGGTGGGGTCCATCGTCGTGTCGCGCAGCTCGTCGAAGTCCATCTCCCCCAGGCCCTTGAGCCGCTGGAAGTCGTTCTTGTGGTCGGGGTGCTCGGCGAGGAACAGCGCCTTCGCCGCGTCGTCGCGCAGGTAGACCTTCTCTTTGCCCACGAGGGTCGAGTACAGGGGCGGCTGGGCCACGTAGACGTGGCCCTCGTTCACCAGCGCGGTCATCTGGCGGAAGAAGAAGGTCAGCAAGAGCGTGCGGATGTGGCTGCCGTCCACGTCGGCGTCCGCGAGGAGGATGACCTTGTCGTAGCGGATCTTGGTGACGTCGAAGTCGTCCTCGACGCCCGCCCCGATGGCCGACACCAGGGCCTGGATCTCGGCGTTGCGCAGGATCTTGTCCGTGCGGGCCTTCTCGACGTTCAAGATCTTGCCCCGGATCGGCAGGATCGCCTGCACCCGGGGGTCGCGGGCGTCCTTGGCCGATCCCCCGGCCGAGTTGCCCTCGACGATGAACAGCTCGCACTCGCGCGGGTCGTTCGACGAGCAGTCGACGAGCTTGCCCGGGAGTCCGGCCCCGTCGAGGGCGCTCTTGCGCCGGGTGAGGTCCCGGGCCTGGCGGGCGGCCTGGCGGGCGCGGGCCGCCTGGACGGCCTTCTGGACGATCTGGGCACCCTCGCGCGGGTTCTCCTCGAGCCACTCGGCGAGCTTCTCGTTGGTCGCGCGCTCCACCATCGAGCGCATCGACACGTTGCCGAGCTTGGCCTTGGTCTGGCCCTCGAACTGGGGCGCCGTGAGCAGGACCGAGATGATCGCCGTCAGGCCCTCGCGGATGTCCTCGCCGAGCAGGTTGTCCTCCTTCTCCTTGAGGAGGTTGCGCTTGCGGGCGTAGCGGTTCACGACGTTGGTGAGGGCCTTGCGGAACCCCTCCTCGTGCATGCCGCCCTCGACGGTGGAGATGCCGTTGGCGAAGGAGTAGATGCTCTCGTAGTAGCCGGTGTTCCACTGAAAGGCGATCTCGACCTGCTGACCCTCCTCGGCCTGCTCGTAGTAGCCGACCTTGCGGAAGAGGGACTCCTTGGCGTTGTTGAGGTGCTTCACGTAGTCGACGATGCCGCCGTTGTACTTGAACACCTCCTTGGCCTCTCGACCCGCGCGCTCGTCGGCGAAGCGGATCTCGAGTCCCCGGTTCAAGAACGCGACGATCTGGAGGCGCTCGGTGACCGTCTGGGCGCGGAAGTCGACCTCCTCGAAGATGGTGGGGTCGGGGTAGAACGTCACCGTCGTCCCGGTGCGCCCGCGCGGAGCCGGACCGGTGACCCCCAGCGCACCCTGGGGCTTGCCGCCGTCGGCGAAGGCGATCTCGTGGTGCTGGCCGTCGCGGTCGACCTCGAGGGTGAGGCGCGCCGAGAGGGCGTTCACGACCGAGACGCCCACGCCGTGGAGCCCGCCGGAGACCTTGTAGCCCCGCCCACCGAACTTGCCGCCGGCGTGCAGGACGGTGAGGGCGATCTCGGCCGCGGACTTGCCCGGGTACTGGGGGTGCTCGTCGACCGGGATGCCCCGGCCGTCGTCGACGATCCGACAGCCGCCGTCTTTGAGCAAGATGACGTCGATGCGCGAGCAGAAGCCCGCCATCGCCTCGTCGACCGAGTTGTCGACGACCTCCCAGATGAGGTGGTGGAGACCGGCCGGACCGGTCGAGCCGATGTACATGCCCGGGCGCATCCGCACGGGATCGAGACCCTCGAGAACGGTGATGTCACTGGCGGAGTAACTCGCCGATCCCTTGGTCTTTTCGGCCACGACGAGGTCCTTTCCATCGGAGAGCCGGGGCTCAGGCGCCCGACGGCGCGGCCCTTCTGCGTCCTTCCATCCTACTCGAACGGCCCCACATTCCTGCCCTTCCGCGGGCTCTCGGAGGGCCTCGAGGGACCCCGACGGCGCGGCTAGGACCCCTCCGTGTGGTCACGCACGATCGCGCGCACGGCGCGCGGCGCGCGCGCCCCGAGCACGGCGTAGACGGCGAGGATGGACGCCTCCTCGTCGGTGACGCGCTGGGCGAAGGCGCCCGAGGGCACCGTGACGACCAGGACCCCGTCGCGCACCATCTCGACCCGGCAGTGCTCGGCGAGCACCGGGTCGACCGCGCTCGTCCAGAGGGAGCGGACCTCGTCGACCGTGCGCAGGTCGACGCGCCGAAGCCGTCCCGCGAGCCCGTCGAGGACCTCGCCGAGGGACCGCGGCTCGTCGCCGCGACGGCTCACCTCACCACCACCGTCGAGAGGTCCACGACCACGCGGGGGTTGAGGGCCGTGGGCAGCGGGGAGGCCGTGGTGACCAGGGTCTGACCCCCGGGCAGCATCGCGAGGAGCCGGTCGGCGCGCCGGGGGTCGAGCTCACTGAAGACGTCGTCGAGCAACAAGATCGGCTCGACCCCCCGCCGTCGGCGCACGAGCTCGTGGCCCGCCAGGCGTAGCGCGAGGGCGAGCGACCGCTGCTCCCCCTGGGAGGCCTGTCGGCGGGCGTCGCGGCCCTCGAGGCGGACGAGCACGTCGTCTCGGTGGGGGCCCACCCCCGTGCGGCCCCGGTAGCGGTCGTCGTGCTCGGCGCGCGCGAGGGCCTCGGCGAGTCCCCCGGTCCACGACGTCTCGTAGATCAGTTCCACGGCCCGGGCTTCACCGGCCAGCTCCTCGTAGCTCTGGGCCACGAGGGGGCCGAGCCGGTCGAGCACGCCACGGCGCAGGTCGACGAGCGCGATCCCCTCGCCCGCCAGCTCGTCGGTCCACACCTCGAGCTCGGCGCGCTGGCTCGCGCTCAGGGCTCCCCCTTCGAGGGAGCGCAGCAGGGCGTTGCGCTGGGTGAGGACGCGCGCGTAGCGCTCGACCGCCTCGCTCGTGAGGGGGTCCTCGTCGGTCATCAAGGTGGTGAGGAACGATCGCCGGTGCTCGGGTGCCCCGCGCACGACCTCCACCCCTTCGGGGGTGAAGACGGTGAGGGGGAGGACGTCGGCGAGCTCGGCGCGCGAGCGGGGCCGTTGACCGTTGACGAGCATGCGCTTGGTCGTGGCGCGCGCGCCCCGGGTGAGGGTGAGGTCGACCTGGACCCGGCGTTCCCCCTGGTTGAGGACCCCGTGGACCTCGGCGAGGTCGTAGCCGTTGCGCACCATGTCCGAGGCCGCCGGGGTCCGGAACGACTGGCCCGTGGCGAGGACGTGGACGGCCTCGAGGACCGACGTCTTGCCGGTCCCGTTCGCCGAGAGGAAGACGGTCACCGCGCTCGGGTCAGGGTGCACCACGAGCTCGGGGAACAGTCGAAAGTCGCGCAGCGTGAGCTCGGTGAGGCCCACTCCGGAGCCCTACTGGACTCGCACCGGCATGAGGAGGTAGCGGAAGGCGAGGTCGTCGACCCCGTGGACCATGGCCGGCCTCACCGCGTCGCTCATCTCGAGCACGACCTCGTCACCCGGCACCGCCTCCACCCCGTCGATGAGGAAGTTCGGGTTGAAGGCGATCGTCATCTCGTCGCCCTGGAAGTCGGCGTCGACGTTGTCCTCCACGTCGCCCGCGTCGTGGCTCTGGGTTCGGATCTCGACGGCGCGGTCCTTCACCGTGAGTCGCACCGAGGAGGTGGAGTCCTTCGCCAGAAGGCGCGCGCGCCGCAGCGACGTGAGGAACGTGTCCTTCGCGACGCGCAGTTGGTTGGGGTAGCTGGCCGGGATGAGCTGGAGGACCGAGGGGTAGTTCCCGTCGATGAGCCGTGAGGCGATCGAGGTCGCCCCGGCGATGAAGCCGATCTCGGCATCCGAGAGCGCGACAGCGATCTCGGCGTCGGCCGGCAACTGGTTCGCCGTGCGCTGGAGCTCGTGGAGGGCCCGCGCGGGAACGAGGAGGTCGGTCGCGGTGAAGCCCGCCACACCGGGCACGTCGCGCACGGCTAGGCGGTACGAGTCGGTGGCGATGAGGCGCAGGGACCCCTCGTTGGAGGTGAACAGCACACCGGTCAACAACGGGCGGGCGTCGTCGGTCGCCGCGGCCCGCACCACCTGGGTCAGGCCCTGGATTAGCTCGAGCGCCGCCACCGAGGTGAGTGGGCCACTGATCGGCGGAAGCTTTGGGTAGTCGGCCACCGAGAAGGTCCTCAGTGAGAAGCGGGCGCGCCCGAGTGACACCTCAACGGTCTCGTCGTGCGCCTCCACGGTGACCGCGCCAGGCTCGAGGGAGCGGACCGCGTCGACGACCAGGCGGGCTGGGACCACCGTCGCGCCGTCCTCGATCCCAACGACCTCGATAGTCGTGCGCGCCGTGAGGTCGAGGTCGGTTCCCGTCACGACCAGCTGGTTGCCGGTCAAAGAGAGCAGGATTCCCGATGTCGCTCCGACCAGACGCGTCGTCACGACCCGGCTCGCCGCCCCCAGCGCGTCGACCAGGAGGTCGCGCTCGGATCTGAACTTCATGGCTCTGCCTTTCTTCGTCCTCTGAGGTTACGATGTGGATGTTCGATAGAAGGGGTGTTGGTAGTAGTAGGGCTGTGGGTTGGTGGGGGTATGTGTGTCGTCCCTGATC
>NCBE01000124.1 GCA_002255565.1 Actinobacteria bacterium 21-73-9 | reverse complement strand
ATGTGGGAGGCCCTCGTGGCGGGCCTCGACGCGATGGGGTGCCGGGTCCTCGCCACGACCGGCGACGCCGACCTCGCGGTGCGCGCGACGCGCTCGGTCCACGTCGAGCCCTTCGTCGAACAGGACCGCGTCCTCGCCGAGGCCGACGTGGTCGTCTGCCACGGGGGCGCCGGGACGGTCGCGGGCGCTCTCGCCCACGGCGTCCCGCTCGTCGTGGCACCGATCCTCGCCGACAACGCCGCGAACGGGCGCCTCGTCGCCTCGCACGGCGCGGGGATCGCGCTCGAGCGCCCTCGCGGCCCGATCGGTGCGGGCGACCTCCCGGCGATCGGCGGGGCCGTGGCCCGGGTCTTGGGCGACCCCGGATACCGCGCGGCCGCCCGCGACCTCGCGCGAACGTTCGGCGCCACCCCCTCGATCGCCGCCGCCCTCGAGGCCGCGCTCGCCCCGGCGGCGCCGGGCGCGTCGCGCCCCGACGGTGCCCCGGGCGGGCCTCTCTAGTATCGAGCGATGGACCACCACCCCACCCCCCGCAGCACCTCCGTGACCCTGGGCGCCGAGCGGGCACCGGCGCGCGCGATGCTGCGCGCGATGGGCCTCGGCGACGAGGACATGGTGAAGGCCCAGATCGGCGTCGCCTCGAGCTGGAACGAGGTCACCCCGTGCAACCTGCCGCTCGACCGACTGGCCGACCGGGTCAAGGTCGCGGTGCGCGAGGGCGGGGCGGTGCCCTTCGAGTTCGTCACCATCGCCGTCTCCGACGGCATCTCCATGGGTCACGAGGGGATGCACGCCTCCCTGGTGTCGCGCGAGGTGATCGCCGACTCGGTCGAGACGGTCATGCACGCCGAGCGCTTCGACGCGATGGTCACCCTCGCCGGGTGCGACAAGAGCCTGCCCGGCATGCTCATGGCCGCGGCGCGCCTCGACGTGCCGGCCGTCTTCCTCTACGGCGGCACCATCCTGCCCGGGCACCTCGGCGACCGGGCCCTCGACATCACCTCGGTCTTCGAGGCCGTGGGCGCCCACGCCGTCGGCCAGATGAGCGACGAGGAGCTCAAGGCCATCGAGTGCGCCGCCTGCCCGGGCGAGGGGAGCTGCGCGGGCATGTTCACCGCCAACACCATGGCGAGCGTCGGCGAGGCGCTCGGGATGTCCCTGCTCGGCAGCGCGTCGGTGCCCTCGGTCGACCCGCGGCGCGACGCCTACGCCGCCGCCTCGGGCCGGGCCGTCCTCTCCCTGCTCGACGCCGGGATCACCGCCCGGCGGATCCTCACCCGCGAGGCCTTCGAGAACGCCATCGCCGTCGTGATGGCCCTCGGCGGCTCGACCAACGCGGTGCTGCACCTGCTCGCCATCGCCCACGAGGCGCGCGTCGAGCTCTCCCTGGAGGACTTCAACACGGTCGCTGCGCGCGTCCCCCACATCGCCGACACCAAGCCCCACGGCCGCTACCACATGAGCGACCTCGACGCCGTCGGCGGGGTGCCGGTCGTGCTCGCGCACCTCGCCGAGCGCGGCCTGCTCCACGGCGAGGCGATGACCGTCGCGGGCGTGACCATGGCCGAGGCCCTCGCCGACTACCAGGCCCGCCGGCCCGACGGGGAGGTCGTCCACGACCTCGACCACCCCATCCACGTCCAGGGGGGCATCGTCGTGCTCTCGGGCTCGCTCGCGCCCAAGGGCGCGGTCGTGAAGGTGGCCGGCATCGACCAGCTGCGCTTCGACGGTCGGGCCCGGGTCTTCGACGGCGAGGTCGCGGCCATGGAGGCGATCCTCGCCGGCTCGATCGAGCCGGGCACGGTCCTCGTGATCCGCTACGAGGGCCCCAAGGGCGGTCCGGGGATGCGCGAGATGCTCGCGATCACCGGGGCCCTGAAGGGTGCCGGCCGGGGCGGCGACTGCGCCCTGGTGACCGACGGGCGCTTCAGCGGGGGCACCCACGGCTTCTGCGTGGGCCACGTCGCGCCCGAGGCCGTCGACGGCGGCCCGATCGCCCTCGTCGAGGACGGGGACCGGATCGTCATCGACGTCGAGCGCCTCAGCATCGACCTCGAGGTGGACGCGGCCGAGCTCGCCGCGCGCGCCGCGCGCGTCGTGGCGCCGGCCCCGCGCTACTCCACCGGCGTGCTCGAGAAGTTCGCGCGCCTGGCCCAGGGCGCCGAGAAGGGCGCGGTCACCACCCGCTGACGCCGCGACCGAGGGGATCGGGGCGCCCCGGTGGCGGGCCCGGACGCGACCCCCCGGGCGAGTGCGGCGGCGGGGCTCGCCCCGGACCGCGCGAAGTCGACTCTTCGTTCGCCGAGCTCGCCGCGTCCGCTCAGGACTCGGCGGGGTCGAAGGGGCCCGGGACCCGAACGGGGTGGCCGAGGCCAAAGTTGAGACGCCCCCTCCGACCGCGCGCCGCCGCCGCCCTGTTACGTTTCTCGCACGGTCGACCTAGGGGGGTCAGGTGTCGTACGGGTCAGCAGTCCTCGGAGCAACGACGAGCTACTCGACGGGGAGGTCCCCGGGGGGAGCCTTTCTCATCATCGTCCTCGCGATCGTCGTGTTCTACGTGGCGGCCTTTTGGCGGGTCTTCGCCTACACAGAGTAGATCCCTCAGGACCTGCACATATCGCTGCAGAAATCGATCCTTGCCGCCTTGTCCGGCACGCGCACCTGAGCGCACGACCGGGCACGAGGTCCCCGGCACTCGGGACCGGCTCGGCCGCGTCTTCTTGACGGGTGGCGCGGGTCTCGCTGACCGCGGGTGTCGTCGGGGTCAACCCCTGGCGCACCGGGGGGTGGCGTGCACGGCGGTCGCCGGCCCCACGGACCGGGGGACACCTCGGCCCACCGGGGGCGGGGTCGTGGCGCGTGCCGCTGTCGACCCCCCTCGCTGGTCGGCGGGGCCCTGAAGCTCCCGACGCGTTGCCGCCGGGACCATCCCCACAACGGGTTCCCACGGTGGCGGCCCGCGCCGACCGCGAACGCGTGGCGACGTGAGCATGGTCGCCCCACCCTTGTGTGCCCCTTCGGTTTCCCGTAGACTCGCCCCGTGATGACGTGCCGACTGCCCCTGGTAGTAGGAGACCGGCGCCTCTAGTCACGTCCCGACGTCGTACCAGAGGCCTCCCGCAGCGGGAGGCCTTTTTTCTTATCCCGACCACCGAAGGAGCCCCGTGGAGATCACCGGAGCCCAGGCCCTCATCAAGAGCCTCGAGCGCGAGGGCGTCGAGGTCGTCTTCGGCCTGCCCGGCGGGGCGATCCTGCCCGTCTACGACCCCATCATCGACTCGCCGATCCGCCACATCCTCGTGCGCCACGAGCAGGGCGCCGGCCACATGGCCGAGGGCTACGCGCTCGCGACCGGCCGGCCCGGGGTCGCGATGGTCACGAGCGGACCCGGCGCGACCAACATCGTCACCCCCATCGCCAACGCCCACATGGACTCGACGCCCCTCGTGGTGGTGACCGGCCAGGTGGCGCGCGCCGCCATCGGCACCGACGCCTTCCAGGAGTGCGACATCACCGGGATCACGATGGGGATCACCAAGCACAACTTCCTCGTGAGCTCGGCGAGCGAGATCCCCCGGGCGATCGCCGCGGCCTTCCACATCGCCACGACCGGCCGGCCCGGGCCCGTGCTCGTCGACCTGCCCAAGGACGTCGCCCAGTCGACGATGGAGTGGTGGTACCCCGAGGGCGTCGGGGAGCTCGACCTGCCGGGCTACCGGCCCCTCGCCGGGCTCGACGAGGTCGAGCTCGCCCGCGCCGCCGCCCTGCTCGCGACCTCGGAGCGGCCGGTTCTCTACGTCGGCGGGGGCGTCCTGAAGGCCAGGGCCCACGAGCAGCTGCGCGCCTTCGCCGAGCGCACCCGCATCCCGGTCGTCACGACCCTCATGGCCCGCGGCGCCTTCCCCGACAGCCATGAGCTGGCCCTGGGCATGCCCGGCATGCACGGCACCTACGCCGCGGTCACCGCGCTGCAGCGCGCCGACCTCCTGCTCGCGGTGGGCACCCGCTTCGACGACCGGGTGACCGGGCGGGTCTCGGCGTTCGCGCCGGGCGCGAAGGTCATCCACGTCGACATCGACGCGGCCGAGATCAACAAGATCCGCCGGGTCGAGGTGGCGCTGCGCGCCGACGCGGCCGGCGCCCTCGGTGCGCTCGAGGAGATGGGCGCCACGACAGCGAACCTCGACGTCTGGTGGAAGGAGATCCGCACCTGGCAGGAGAGCTACCCGCTCACCTACGACCCGCCGGCCGAGGCCGGGCCGCTGCGCCCCCAGCAGGTCATCGAGTCGATCCACGCGGCCTCGCCCGAGGGCACCGTTGTCGCGGCCGGGGTGGGCCAGCACCAGATGTGGGCCAGCCAGTTCTGGCGCTTCGAGGAGCCCGGCACCTGGATCAACTCCGGGGGCGCGGGCACGATGGGCTTCGGGGTGCCGGCCGCGATCGGGGCGAAGGTCGGCCGCCCGGAGCGCACCGTCTGGTGCATCGACGGCGACGGCTGCTTCCAGATGACGGCCCAGGAGCTCACCACCGCGCGCGCCGAGGGCATCCCGATCAAGGTGGCCATCCTCAACAACGCCTACCTGGGCATGGTCCGCCAGTGGCAGGAGATGTTCTACGAGGAGCGCTACAGCGAGGTCTACCTCAACGCCGACCTGCCCGACTACGTGAAGTGGGCCGAGGCGATGGGCTGCGTGGGCCTGCGCGCGCGCACGCCCGACGAGATGCGCGAGGCTATCGAGGAGGCCAACGCCATCAACGACGTGCCGGTCGTGGTGGACTTCCGCACCGACACCTCCGAGAAGGTCTTCCCGATGGTGGCGGCCGGGGCGAGCAACGACGACATCATGGTCCACCCCTCCCAGAGGAGGGGCGCGTGAGTCCCGAGCCCTTCTTGGGCGACGTCGAGCACTCGCCGGTGCGCCACCACATCCTCTCGGTGCTCGTCGAGAACAAGGCGGGGGTGCTCGCCCGGGTGGCCGGGCTCTTCGCCCGCCGGGGGTTCAACATCTACTCCCTGGCGGTCGCCCCGGCTGAGTCCCACGAGCGCTTCAGCCGCATCACCATTGTCGTGGACGCCGAGACGGCCCCGCTCGAGCAGGTCTTCGGCCAGCTCCACAAGCTCGTGAACGTCGTCGAGATCAGCGACATCTCGCCCGACGACGCCGTCGAGCGCGAGCTGCTGCTCGCGACGATCCCGACCGACGTCGACAACCGGACCTCCCTGCTCGACGTGATCGGGGCGGCCAACGCCTCGATCGTCGACGTCGACGCCCACCACGTGACCGTCGTGCTCGCGGCGACCCCCGCGGGCTGTGACGCCCTGGAGCGGGCCCTCGAGGCCCACCCCGGGGTGGAGCTCCACCGGACCGGCCGTGTGGCCGTCCCTAGACTGGGGGTTCCCACCCACGAGCCGATGAGGAGCCGATGACCACCCTGTACTACGAGAAGGACGCCCAGCCCGACCTCTTGAAGTCGAAGAAGATCGCCGTGCTGGGCTACGGCTCGCAGGGCCACGCCCACGCGCTCAACCTCCACGACAGCGGATTCGACGTGCGCGTCGGGCTGCGCGCCGACTCCTCGTCGGTCCACAAGGCCGAGGAGGCCGGGCTGCGCGTGCGCACGATCGCCGAGGCCTCGGCCGAGGCCGACGTGATCATGGTGCTCGTGCCCGACACCGAGCAGGCGCGCATCTACGCCGAGGAGATCGCCCCGAACCTCACCGACGGCAAGCTGCTCCTCTTCGCACACGGCTTCAACATCCGCTTCAACCAGATCGACCCGCCCGCCGGTGTCGACGTGGCGATGATCGCCCCCAAGGGCCCCGGCCACCTGGTGCGCCGGACCTACGTCGAGGGCGCCGGGGTGCCGGCCCTCATCGCGGTGCACCAGGACGCCACCGGCCGGGCCCACGCGCTGGCCCTCGCCTACGCCTGGGGGATTGGGGCGACCCGGGCGGGCGTGCTCGAGACGACCTTCGCCGAGGAGACCGAGACCGACCTGTTCGGCGAGCAGGTGGTGCTCTGCGGCGGGGTGACGGCCCTCGTGCGCGCGGGCTACGAGACACTCGTCGAGGCGGGCTACCAGCCCGAGAGCGCCTACTTCGAGTGCCTGCATGAGCTCAAGCTCATCGTCGACCTGATGTACGAAGAGGGGATCACCGGCATGCGCTTCTCGGTCTCGGACACCGCCGAGTACGGGGACCTCACGCGCGGACCGCGGGTCATCACCGACCAGGTCAAGGCCGAGATGCGAAAGATCCTCACCGAGATCCAAGACGGCACCTTCGCCGCCGAGTGGATCGAGGAGAACGCCGTGGGCCGGCCCCGGTACCGCGAGCTGCGCGAGGCCGGCAAGCGCCACCCGATCGAGACCATCGGCAAGGAGCTGCGCGAGATGATGCCCTTCGTCGCCTCGGGTCGCCAGCGCGTGGCCGACGTCTCGGGCGGCGACACCGACTGAGGTGACCCGGCCGGTCATCGTCGGCTCCGAGCGCAGCGAGGCGGGCCTGCCGGCCGCCGCCGCGATGCTCGCGGCGGGCGCCTCGGCTCTCGACGCGGTCGAGGAGGCCCTGCGGCGCTGCGAGGACAACCTCGAGGACCACTACGTGGGCACGGGCGGGCTGCCCAACGCCCGCGGCGAGGTCGAGCTCGACGCGTCGCTCATGGTGGGCTCGACCCGGGCCGTCGGGGCGGTGGCGGCCCTGCGGGGCTACCCCCACCCGATCTCGGTCGCCCGACGGGTCCTCGAGGCGCTGCCCCAGCACTGCCTGCTCGTGGGCGAGGGCGCCGCCCTCTTCGCCGAGGAGCAGGGCTTCGAGCGCGCCGAGCTCCTCACCGACGAGGCCCGGCGGCTCTTCGTCGAGGCCCTCGCGCCCTCGGACGAGGCGGTCGAGGGCGAGGACGGCCCCGCGCTCGCGGGCGACGCCCTCTACCGGGCCCGGGCGATGGACCTCGTGACCCGGCTCCGGCCCCACGACGGCCCCTGGGGGACGATCAACGTGCTCGCCCTCGACGAGGGCGGCGAGCTGGTCTCGGGGGTGTCGACGAGCGGGTACCCGTGGAAGTACCCGGGGCGGGTGGGCGACTCACCCGTGCCCGGTGCGGGCTTCTACTGC
>NCBE01000176.1 GCA_002255565.1 Actinobacteria bacterium 21-73-9 | reverse complement strand
CGAGGAGCTCACCGACCGGGTCATGGACTCCGGTGACCTTGAGCGCGAGAAGGGCATCACGATTCTCGCCAAGAACACCGCGGTCAAGTGGCACGACCTCACGATCAACATCATTGACACGCCCGGTCACGCCGACTTCGGCGGCGAGGTCGAGCGTGGACTGGCCATGGTCGACGCGGTGATTCTCCTCGTGGACGCGGCCGAGGGCCCCCTGCCCCAGACCCGCTTCGTGCTGCGCAAGACCCTCGAGCGCCGCCTCCCGGTGGTGCTACTGATCAACAAGGTGGACCGGCCCGACGCCCGCGTGGCTGACGTCGTCAACGAGGTCGAGAACCTGTTCCTCGACCTGGACGCCGACGAGCACCAGATCGCCTTCCCGATCCTCTACGCGAGCGCGCGCCAGGGCTGGGCGTCACACGACCCCTCAGACACTGGCGGGGACCTGACGCCGCTCTTCCAGACGATCGCGGACTACGTGCCCGCCCCCGAGTACGACCCGGACCACGGACTCCAAGCGCTCGTGTGCAACCTCGACGCGTCGCCCTACCTCGGTCGACTCGCGCTCTGTCGCGTGATAAACGGCACCCTGGAGCGGGGCCAGCGCATCGCGTGGTGCCGCATCGACGGAACCATCGAGCACGCCAAGATCACCGAGCTGTTCATCACCGAGGCCCTTGACCGAGTCCCCGCTCAGAGCGCCGGACCCGGCGACATCGTGGCGGTCGCCGGTTTCGACGACATCACGATTGGCGAGACGCTCGCCGACCCCGAGAACCCGATCGCCCTCGAGCCCCTGCACGTCGATGAGCCGAGCCTCTCGATGACCATCGGCATCAACACCTCGCCACTGGCTGGCACCGAGGGCAAGCTGCTCACCGCGCGCATGGTGAAGGACCGTCTCGACCGCGAACTGGTCGGCAACGTCTCGCTGCGCGTGCTCGCGACCGAGCGGCCCGACGCCTGGGAGGTCCAGGGACGTGGCGAACTGCAGCTCGCAATCCTGATTGAGACGATGCGCCGCGAGGGCTTCGAGCTCACCGTCGGCAAGCCCCAGGTCGTCACCAAGGTCATCGACGGCCACGTCAACGAGCCCATGGAGCGCGTCACCATCGACGTCCCCGAGGAGTTCGTCGGTGCCGTCACGACGCTGCTCGCCACCCGCAAGGGCACCGTCTTGGACATGGTCAACCACGGCACCGGGTGGGTCCGGCTCGAGTGGCGTATCCCGGCCCGCGGGCTCGTCGGTATCCGTACCGAGTTCATGACCGAGACGCGCGGCTCGGGCATGATGCACTCGAACTTCGACGGCTACGCGCCCTGGTACGGCGAGATCCGTACGCGGCGCAACGGCGTGCTCGTCGCCGACCGACGCGGTGACACGACGGGCAACGCGTTGATCGACCTGGAGCAGCGCGGCGTGCTGTTCGTGGGCCCCGGCGTCGAGGTCTACGAGGGCATGATCGTCGGCGAGAACGCCCGCTCCGATGAGATGAACGT
>NCBE01000123.1 GCA_002255565.1 Actinobacteria bacterium 21-73-9 | reverse complement strand
TCCGGGTGCTGGAATATACCTATCCGGAACGGACGGTGCGCGTGCATTTCTACCGGGTGCGGCACTGGACGGGCACGGCCCATGGTCGCGAGGGACAGGAAGTACGCTGGCTTTTTCCTTGGGAGATCCCGGCGCGGGAGTGTCTCCCCGCGAACCTCCGTCTGACTGCGGACGTGTTGGCGGAGGCTCTGCCCCAGCCGCCCCTCTGCCTGATTGCAGATCCGGGAAGGTTGCCCCTGCCCGATTTCCGGCGCGCACTGGAAGCGGCCCTTGATGCCGGATTGCGCTGGCTGGTGTTGCGCTGCAAAGCGGCGCCGGATGACTCCAGCGCTGACGTGCTGGCGGCACTATGCGCCGGGGCGTTGGCGGGGGGTGCGCAGGTCTACCTCAATCATCCCGACCCCTTGCCCGGCTGGCCAAGGACCGGTCGTCACCTGACCCAGGCGCAGTCAGACGCGGGCGTAAAACCCGATGAGGCATTCGGGGTATCCTGCCATGACGCTGCGGGCTTGCAACAGGCGGCGCGTCTGGGCGCGCCGGGGGCGTACCCCTTCACGCGGGGCGTCCAGCCCACCATGTACCGGGGGCGGCTCTGGACGATGCGCCAGTACGCCGGCTTCGGCACCGCCGAGGCCACCAACGAGCGCTTCAAGTTCCTCCTCGCCAACGGCCAGACGGGGCTGTCGTGCGCCTTCGACTTGCCGACCCAGATGGGCTACGACGCCGACCACGCGCGCGCCGAGGGCGAGGTCGGCCGGGTCGGCGTGGCGATCTCGTCGATCGACGACATGGGTCGCCTGCTCGACGGTCTGCCGCTCGACCAGGTGTCGACCTCGATGACCATCAACGCCACCGCCTCGACGCTGCTGCTGCTCTACCAGCTCGTCGCCGAGGGGCAGGGGGTGACCGGCGCGCAGCTGCGCGGGACGATCCAGAACGACATCTTGAAGGAGTACGTCGCTCGGGGCACGTACATCTACCCGCCGCGGCCCTCGATGCGTCTGGTGACCGACACCTTCGCCTACTGCGCGGCCGAGATGCCGTTGTGGAACACGATCTCGATCTCGGGCTACCACATCCGCGAGGCGGGCTCCACGGCCGTCCAGGAGCTGGCCTTCACCCTCGCCAACGGCGTCGCCTACGTCGAGGCGGCCCTCGCCGCCGGGCTCGACCTCGAGGCCTTCGCGCCGCGGCTCTCGTTCTTCTTCAACGCCCACAACGACTTCTTCGAGGAGATCGCGAAGTTTCGCGCGGCCCGGCGGCTGTGGGCGACGATCATGCGCGAGCGCTTCAAGGCGACCGACCCGCGCGCGATGATGCTGCGCTTCCACACCCAGACCGGGGGCTCGACCCTGACCGCCCAGCAGCCCGACAACAACGTGGTGCGTGTCGCCCTCCAGGCGCTCGCCGCGGTGCTCGGCGGCACCCAGAGCCTGCACACCAACGGCTTCGACGAGGCCCTCGGCCTGCCCACCGAGTCCGCGGCGCGGCTCGCGCTGCGCACCCAGCAGGTGATCGGCCACGAGTCGGGGGTCACCGGGTCGGTCGACCCGCTCGCGGGCTCCTACTTCGTCGAGCGCCTGACCGAGGAGGTGGAGGCGCGGGCCGCCGAGTACATCGCCGAGATCGACCGCCGCGGTGGCGCGGTCGCCGCCATCGAGGCGCGCTTCCCCCAGGAGGAGATCGAGGCCGCGGCCTACGCCTACGCCCGCGCGATCGAGCGGGGGGAGAAGGTCGTCGTGGGGGTGAACCGCTTCGCCGACGCGGCGGTGGCCGAGCCGGAGGTCTTCCCGATCGACCCGGCGCTCGAGGCCAACCAGCGCGAGCGGGTGCGGGCCCTCAAGGCCTCGCGCGACGCCGGCGCCGTGCGCGCCGCCCTGGGGGACCTCACCGCGGCCGCGCGCGGGAGCCAGAACGTCCTGTACCCGATGAAGGACGCCCTGCGGGCCCGGGCGACTCTGGGCGAGGTGGCCGACGCGCTGCGTGAGGTCTTCGGGGTGTACCAGCCGAGCTAACGGCGCGAGAGCAGCCGGGCCCGCAGGGGGCCGTCCTGGGCGACGGCCACGCCGGTGAGGGCCAGGGCCTTCGCCCCGTCGAGGACGGCCTGGTCGGCCGCGGGCGTCGCGCAGGCCGCGGTGAAGGCGGCCTGGTGGTTCACGGCGCCGCCGGTGGGGATCATGAGCAGCGGGTGGATCGACGCCACGACGAGCGAGACGTTGGCCATGTCGGTGGAGATGGTCGGCTGGGGCTCGCCGGCGTCGTCGAGGTCGAACCGGCGCCCGAGCGATTCCGCGGCGCGCCGGTAGTGGGCGAGCAGGTCGGGGTCGGACTCCATGTGGCTGAAGGCGTGACCGAGCTCCTCGACGCGCATCGAGGCGCCCGAGGCCAGCGCGCCGGCCTCGAAGCACGCGGCCAGTCGTGCGCGCAGCGCGACGAGCCGCTCGGCGGTGACCGAGCGGGCCATGAACCGCCCGACCGCGCGTGAGGGGATCACGTTGGCGGCCGACCCGCCCTCGAGCACGATCCCGTGGACCTGGTCCCCGGGGGGGAGGTGCTGGCGCAAGAGGCCGATGGCGACCTCGGCCACGGTCAGGGCGTCGAGGGCGTTCACGCCCTCCCACGGGGCGGCCGAGGCGTGGGCCTCCCGGCCGGTGTAGGTGACGTCGAAGTGGTCGACGGCGAGGCAGGTGGCCTCGAGCCGCTCGGTGGGGAAGGGGTGGACCATCATCGCCGCGTGGACCCCGTCGAAGGCGCCGGCCTCGAGGAGGTCGATCTTGCCGCCCCCGCCCTCCTCGGAGGGCGTGCCGAACAGCACGACCGTGAGGTCGAGGTCCTCGGCCACGGCGGCCAGTCCCAGGGCCGCCCCCAACGAGGAGGCCGCGATGATGTTGTGGCCGCACGCGTGGCCCACTTCGGGCAGCGCGTCGTACTCGGCGCACAGGGCGAGGTGCAACGAGCCCGTGCCGGCCGTGGCGACGAAGGCCGTCGCCCGCCCGGCCACGCCCCGGGTGACCGCGAAGCCGGCCCGCTCGGCCGCCGCGGCCACGGCCTCGGCGCTCTCGAACTCCTCGTAGCCGAGCTCGGGGTGGGCGTGGACGAAGTGGCTGAGCCCGACGAGCTCCTCGCGCGCGGCGTCGACGGCCCTCGAGGCGCGCTCTTCGAGGGTCACTCGATCTCCACGACGACGTCGCCCGCGGCGACCGAGTCGCCGGTGGCGACCCGCACCGCCGAGATCACCCCGGACTTCTCGGCGGCCACCGTGTTCTCCATCTTCATGGCCTCGAGGATCACCACGGTGTCCCCGGCCTCGACCCTCTGGCCCACCTCGACCCCGACCTTGACGATCGTGCCCTGCATGGGGACGGTGACCCGGCCCGAGCCGCTGCCCAGCACGCCCGCGTGGTGCTGGCGACGGGGCTTGGCGGCGGTGGAGACGGGGCGGTTCAACTCGTCGCCGTTCTCGGGCACCCAGAGGGCCACGGTGACGCGCCGGCCGTTGACCTCGGCCGTCACGTCCTTGCGCACGCGTCCGTCCCCGACGCTCACGGTCGCGCTGGGCGCCACCGGGAGCTCGGAGAAGTCGAGGCGGGTCTCGACCCACTTCGTCGAGTGGGTCCCCGCGACGAAGTCGTCGTCGGAGAGGATGACGACGTCGGCCGGGAGCGTGGTCGCGACGCCCTCGATGGTCGTCTCTTCGATCGCGCGCAGCATCCGGCGCCGGGCCCGCTCGCGGTCGGGCCCCCAGACCACGAGCTTGGCGATGAGGTTGTCGTAGTACTGGCTGATCGTGTCGCCCGCCTCGTAGCCGGCGTCCAGGCGCACCCCCGGCCCGGCCGGGGGCCGCAGCACCGTGATGGTCCCCGGCGAGGGGGTGAAGCGGCCCTGGGCCGGATCCTCGGCGTTGATGCGCACCTCGATCGCGTGGCCGTTGCGCGCGACGTCGTCCTGTCCGAAGGGGAGGGCCTCACCCGAGGCGACCCGCAGCTGCCACTCGACGAGGTCGAGGCCGGTCACGAGCTCGGTGACGGGGTGCTCGACCTGCAGCCGGGTGTTCATCTCGAGGAAGTAGAACGCGCCGTCTTGGTAGAGGAACTCGACGGTGCCCGCGTTGACGTAGCCGCAGGCCCGCGCCACGCGCACGGCCGCCTCGCCCATGGCGGCACGGGCCTCGTCGGGGAAGTTCGGGGCGGGCGACTCCTCCACCAGCTTCTGGTGGCGCCGCTGGGCCGAGCAGTCGCGCTCGCCCAGCCACAGGGCGGTTCCGTGGGAGTCGGCGAGGACCTGCATCTCGATGTGGCGCGGCCACGAGAGGTACCGCTCGACGTAGCACTCCGAGCGCCCGAAGTAGCTCTGGGCCTCGCGCTGGGCGCTCTCGAGGGCGGCCTCGGCGTCGGCCGGGGACTCCACCACCTTCATGCCGCGGCCGCCGCCGCCGAAGGCGGCCTTGATCGCGACCGGCCAGCCGAACTCCTCGCCGAAGGCGACCACCTCGGCGGCGCCGGCGAGGGTCTCGCTGCGTCCCGGGACCCCGGCCACCCCGGCGGCCTCGGCGGCCCGGCGCGAGGAGATCTTGTCGCCCATCACCTCGATCGCCTCGGGCGGCGGGCCGATGAAGGTCACGCCCCTCGAGGTGATCGCCCGCGCGAAGTCGGCGTTCTCGCTGAAGAACCCGTAGCCGGGGTGCACCGCGTCGGCCCCCGAGCGCTCGAGGACGCCGAGGATCGCCTCGGTGTTGAGGTAG